>JBIODT010000001.1:0-61811 GCA_044445305.1 Legionellales bacterium
ACCCTCATCCGCCCTGTCGGGCACCTTCTCCCGCCAGCGGGAGAAGGGTCTCCGTCACTAGAATCATGAACGCCCGTCCAGCGCTCAAACCTGAACGCAATCTGAACGTCACCAGACAGAATCAAAGTTCAAAGTTCAAAGTTCAAAGTTCAAAGTTCAAAGTTCAAAGTTCAAAGTCAAATTCTGATACGATCCTTATTTATTCTAGACGTCCCAATGCATCTTGTATACTTATACTTCACGTGCAGTATATACTTGTCCCCAATTAATTCGCGTCTCTATTTATTAATGGCATTTGGACCAAGCTGCATATAGCTTGGTCCAAATGCCATTTTAACCGTATTTAAAAATAAAGAGGTTTTTCATGTCGGCTCCATATGTTTTAATTTTATATTATTCACGCACGGGCGCTACTGCAAAATTGGCGCAATACATTGCCCGTGGGGTTGAGCATGTTACTGGTATTGAGGCTAGATTGCGGACTGTTCCGCCTGTTTCTACTACCTGTGAGGCGGTGGATACGAGCATTCCTGACAGCGGCGCACCTTATGCCTCCCTGGAAGATTTGCGTGATTGTCATGGTTTGGCGCTAGGCAGTCCCACTCGTTTTGGAAATATGGCGGCGCCCTTGAAGTATTTTTTAGACGGTACTTCTTCATTATGGTTGGCTGGGAACTTGGTGAACAAACCTGCCTGTGTTTTCTCTTCCTCAGCATCCATGCATGGGGGGCAGGAAAGTACTTTGCTCAGTATGATGTTGCCTTTATTGCACCAAGGTATGGTCATTATGGGGATCCCTTATACGGAACCTGACTTAAATACAACGCGCTCCGGGGGTACTCCTTATGGTGTAACCCATGTTGCTGGTGTCAGTAATGACAACCCTTTAAGCCAGGAAGAGATCGGTTTGGCTAAGTGCTTGGGTGAGCGCTTGGCTCGGATTGCTCTTGGACTTACGGCTATGAATCTAAGATAAAATGGTGATTGTGCCTTCATAAACAACAGCGGCCGGGCCAGTTAAAATAATGGGTTCATTGGGGCTTGGCCAATCAATGATTAAATCGCCACCAGGCAAGGTTACGGTTATTTGTTGTTCCAGCTGGTGGTACAAACGTCCGACAGCGGCCGCTGCAACAGCACCGCTACCGCAAGCCAGTGTTTCACCACAGCCACGCTCATAGACGCGTAGTTTGAGGTGTTTGGGGTTGATAATTTGCATAAAGCCGGTATTTGTTTGTTCAGGAAAGCGCGGATGGCGCGTGATTTGTTGTCCTAAAACAGCTACTGGTGCAGATGCAACATCCTGAACCACAACTACCGCATGGGGGTTGCCTACACTGATGGCATGTATGCACACAGTAGCACCGTTGGTTAATTGAAGTGTGTACTCTGGTGCTTGATGTGCTGCAATAAAAGGAATGTCCGCTGGCTCTAGTTTGGGTATGCCCATATCGACACTGACGCTGTTGTCCGCATTAATATGCAAGTTCATGCGCGTTGTTTTAGTCGCTACAGTTAAGCGGTTTTTTTTCGTTAACCCATAATGTTTGGCAAACAAGGCCAGACAGCGTGCACCATTGCCGCACTGCCCGACTTCTTGTCCATCCGCATTAAAAATTCGATAATTAAAATCAATACCATCTTGCAGAGCGGGTTCGATGAGTAAGCATTGGTCAAAACCAATGCCCGTATGACGGTTTGCTAACGATGCGATGAGAGCTGCTGTTAAAGGTATCTTTTGATGAATGCCATCCAGCACTATAAAATCATTACCTAAGCCATGCATTTTAGTGAATTTTAAATTCATAATAATGGCTGCTTGGCGGCAGTAGACGGGATTGGTTCAGGCAGATAAAGAGGACCCTTTTGGCCACAAGATGATAATAATGCCACGCAGGCAAGTAAAACAACAGCAATACATTTCATTAAGAGGCAACCATTAGTTTATTTCAATCAAGCGTCCACAAAAAATGCTGGGGCTCGTTTTTGTGGGCGCTGCTGTGTTTTTCCAATATCGCAGGGCAACGTTTTAAGGTCGCAATAGAAATAATACCTCAGATCCCTATACGAAAAATAGCCCCACCATTTTTTGTATAGTATAATTGTAACCATCCAATCCCCATACAAAAAATAGTACTGCCATTTTTTGTATGGGGATCTCAATAGTTACCGGAGATAGATTTTTGAGCGTTTATATTAAAGAGCCGGCGCAGCCGGCACAAGCTTGCGTGATTTGGATGCATGGCTTGGGGGCTGATGCTTCTGATATGGCTGGTTTGGCGAACCAGTTAACAGTTAACACGGTCGCATTGCGTCATGTCTTTATTGATGCGCCACTGCGTGCAGTAACACTTAATGGCGGCATGGTCATGCCTGCTTGGTATGACATAGTCGGTATGGATTTGTCAGACAGAGCTGATGAGGAAGGTATAGAACAGTCAGAAGCTATCATTCGTCAGGTCATGGATGCGCAAGTAGAGGATGGTTTTGAGTACAGTCGAATTTTTTTAGCAGGATTTTCACAAGGCGGGGCTATGGCACTACATACAGCCTTAAATGTGAGTACTCGCTTGGCAGGTGTTATTGCTTTATCGGCTTATCTGCCCATGGCAACACAAACCAATGCAAAACTTGATAAAACCACGCCATTCTTTATTGCATCAGGGCAATTTGATCCCTTGGTTTTACCCTTGTGGACTAAGCAGAGTAAGGATTGGATCACAGCCAAGGGCTATGAAAGTCTTTCTTGCCACCAATACCCTATGGAACATTCGATTTGTTTGGAAGAAATAAGGGACGTTAGTCTGTGGCTAGGCGATAAGGCTCAGGAGCTTGTACAATGACCATTGTAAAAAAATCACGAACTGTTGTTTTTTCTTGTGAACAAATGTATTGCTTGGTTAATGCTGTAGAGCACTATGCTGAATTTTTACCTTATTGCACAGAAAGTGTGGTGCATCATCGCGATGAGGATGAGGTACAAGCTACCTTGGTTATTGGCGCAGCTGGATTCAGTAAATCATTTACCACACGCAATAGGTTATCAGTTAATAAAATGATAGAAATTCGCTTGGTGGATGGTCCTTTTAGTCATTTGGAAGGATTTTGGCGTTTTGATGTGGTTGATGATGCTTGTAAGATTTCCTTTGATTTAGAGTTTGAATTTGCTGGAGCGATGTTCTCCATGCTGCTGGGACCGGTGTTTGAGCAAGTGATGGATAAAATGGTTGATGCTTTTTGTGATAGGGCCGAGGCTATATATGGTAAACATTGAGCTTTGCTATGTGTCTCAGAAGCAAACGATCGTTCATCTGCGCATGGCTTTACCAGGGGGCGCAACTGTTGCTGATGGGGTAATGGCATCCGGAATAAGCCTGACACATCCTGAAACAAAAGACCTGCCGCTAGGGATTTATGGCAAGCAAGTCACTTTAGATACTGTTCTTAAAGAGGGTGATAGGCTCGAGTTTTATCGAGCCCTGACCCGTGATCCTAAAGAGACCAGGCGTCAACGAGCGCGCTCGGATAAGCGCCGTGACGATAAAGATCGTGCTTGAAATAATCTGCGTTACCCCTAATCCACTATACGGGTTAATGAGTCTCTAACAAAATACAAACTGATGTGGCGAATTTCAAGTGGGCTACTGCCTCTACGCCAAGTATAAGCATAATCCCATCGGTCATTATTAAAGGTGGGACTTAACAAACTGGTCCCCATTAGGATGGCCACATCATTTTTACTCATGCCTGTTTTTAATCGTTCAACTTTGGCCTGAGGCAACAGGTTGCCCTGTTGTGCTATACGCCGTGAAAAATCATAAGAGACGCATTGGGTTAAAGATAATGTTATGATAACGATACTACTAATAAGAATGATTATTCTTCGCATTTTTTGCCTACCGTGAAAAATTTCGCCATAATAACATGTCAGCTAGAATCGTAACAGATGCTAAGGGAGCACCAGTGGAAGAAAGTCAGCAGTTAAAGAATGTTGGTTTAAAAATAACGACACCACGTTTAAAGGTATTACAGATTTTAGAGCAATCACTTAACCATCATTTAAGTGCTGAGGGTGTTTATAAAGCGTTAATGGAAATGGGTGATGATGTGGGCTTGGCTACAGTTTATCGCGTGCTCACTCAATTTGAAGCTGCAGGATTGGTGTCGCGGCATAATTTTGAGGGTGGTCATTCTGTTTTTGAGTTGAGTCAAGGTGCGCATCATGATCATTTGGTTTGTGTTAAGTGTGGTTTGGTCGAAGAGTTTGTGGACGAAGTCATAGAGCTAAGACAGAAGGCTATAGCTGAAAAAGCGCATTTTAAAATGACCGATCATGCCCTTAATATCTATGGGGTCTGTCCTCACTGTAATGACAGACCCTAGTACAACGCGGTACTAGCTCAAGACGGGGTTGGTCATGTTATCCTGTTTCAGGTCTGAATGGTCTTTAACAGCAATGCTCGGCCTGGCTGCAAACAGACCAAAACGGTTGGTCAGGTCAGCAATTGTAGGTTCGTTATGTACTGCTGCGTCTATTTGGTTATAGAGTTTTGTTCTTTCAGGTGTGTATAAGTACAAGGCTTCGAGCAACCATAAAATACATTGTTTTAAATAGGCAAAACTTAAAAAATCGGCGTGGTGGTAAGCACAGAGGTTGTTTTCAAAGCTGCGATCGTATGCACAGATTAATTTTATTTCGTGCAATCTTTCTTGAATGCTTAACTGATTGTTTGGACCAGGTACCGCAATTTTTTTAAGCTCTTTAATGCGTGCCGATTTTATTTCTAAAGTTTGTTCATTTTCAAAAGCAGACGTCTGCAGTTCGGCAGTTGCTTTGCTCAGATAGAGTTCAAATTCAGCTAAGGCAGCTCTTACCCTATCCAAGTGGTAATATTCAGCGAAATTAGTTTCTTCAAAGTTTTTGATGCGCTGATGTAAGGCATTTTTGACGGACAGATTAATGTCTATGCTTGTTTTAGCTTGGGTAATGATGCTCTCTTTAAAGGTAAGTAAATACACTTCCAGCTTGCTGCTGTATTCTTCATCGGTATATTGTAAGCCTATATGACGGTTACATGCGGCGAGCATTTGTTTGGAGAATGATTTTTCAGTGTATTCTTCAACAAAAAGACGGTGCTCCGTTGTTTGTGTTTGGGCGAGCTCATCAATATAAGTTAATTTTTCCTTGGCAGTATTTATGATCATCGTCTCAGTGGCTTGTAATCCAAGATAATAGTGGTGACTGGCTTTGATTAACGCGTTAATATTCGTTATTTTCGGATCGGTTTGTTTAGTCGTTGCATTCAGGAAGGCATCAAAGTCTGGGTCATCTGAATCAACCCCCGTTTCCCATCCCAATACTCTTCGAGTTTTGATTAAATGCGGCAACGCTTCTTTAAAGGCCGCAGCCAATTGTTGCTTGAGTAGTGCCTTGTTCTCTATAACAAAATTAGGCTTAAAAAAATCAGTTACTGCCTCATAACGCTGTAGTAGCTCATGTAGCGACTCAATTAGGTGGTATTTTTCTCGCAGTGCAGTGGCGCGTTCTAACGCATTATCACAGTTTTTAATAGTATTTATTCTTCTTGTTGCTAAAGGAAGCTGGTCACAAACCAGTGTCACGTGGGTTTGTGAGTCTAGGCCTAAAGGTTGTAGTAACCCTTTATAATATTCATTAAGTATTTTTTTTAGCGGTGCGGATAAACTGCCTGGATTTAATCCGAATTGGTCTTCCCAAAGATCGGCTTCAATAAGCATGGGGGTGAGTATGGTTGTTTTGATTTGGTTTAAATTATTAATCACCGCATCATGAGCGGTACCGTTAAATTCATTAAGTTTGTTTTTAAGATCTTCGTATAACTTATACATGTTGGGTGCTTGCAGCAACAACTTAAAATAGGAATCAGAGCTGTCAATAATTTTTTCAATGCGCACACAGGTCTCTTTGGCGGCTGTTTGTAATTTGTCTATTTCTTCAGGTCGGAGGTTCTTTTTATTCAGTAAGGTCCTAATGTGATTGGGAATGATATAGAAGGCATTGCCGACATACCACAACGCTGCCGTTTTTACTGCTTCATTGTTGCTGGTGCTGACATCGCCTTGTGCTACTTGATAGGCATCGGTGTGTTCTTGTACGGTAGCCCAAATGGTTTGAACTTTATTTATAAGATCACGGGCAATAGGCCTGAAATAAGGGTCAGTTACAAAATTTTTGGTCAAATCTTTCAGCTGATCAATTTGTACATAAGCTTGATATAAATGCCCCACATAAACTGATTTGTTATAGATACTGGCTTGAGGCCCGCCATCTTGTAATTCCTCTAACTGCGTCACAATTTCTTCAACATGATACAAACCGTTAAACAGGCGTTTTATTGCTAGTACTTGCCGGCTTTGTGTCAGTACAGCATTACTGTCTCCAAGTTCAGGATAAGGTATGCCTGTTGATTTTGCTTGCAATTCAGTTTGCATGGATTGATTCAGTTGCTTGGTTAGCAGGTGTAGGGCTGTTCGAAAATCAGCAATGGATTTAGAATAATTGGTGTGCTTGATTAAATAGTGTGCTCTTAGCTTGGGCTCATGTTCAAGTTGAGCCACCTCATTTTCATCGATGTATTTTTTTTCGGCTAAATTATAATAAAATTGACTTTTTTCATGCCAGCTTACATCGGCTTTAGTAAAACGGTGTTGAATGGATGCATGGAGTTTTTGTAATAAAAGGGCATCATTGGGTACCGGAATGCTGCCAGGCTTGTCTGACAAGACAGAAATTAAATAGTTATCATACAGTAATGCCGCTTCCAGGTATGGTGCTGGTACAGCATTAATGAAGTAAGCTTGGAACACACTGTACAAATTACGGTATTTGGTTTTGGTATCGCTGGTAAGGTGGTGCAGGTTTAGCGCATGACCCCGGGTTAATTCGACAAACTCATTATAAGCTGCTTTGGCACTCAGAACTTTAGCACGTTTGTTGTGATAGTAGAGGCTCAGAGCCAATGCTTGCTTGCTGCTTAGCTGTTGCGGGTTAGTCAGTACCTTATCGCCTTCCTGTGCATTCAAGCCCAGTGCTGTGCTCGCTACTTTAGTATTACTTAAGGCCGTAGATTCATCACTGGCGAAGCTATTGGCTGGGTTATCATGGGGACTTAAAGTTAAATGGGCCTGTTGTTTAACGGAATTAATTAGGTCGTCATTTAATCGCAGATGAAAATACTGCGTTGCCTTGTCTTTTAAGATCAGGGTCTTTAATGCTTCTTTTTTGGCTTGAATGAAACTGACATGGTCTATAGGGGGCGCGCCTCTAATCCATTCCCAGGCTTGTGTCAGAAGGGAGGATGCATCCTTCTTTCCCTGCATAGAGTTTGTTAATGTTGCATTGAAATCAATATCAAGTTGTGCCATGTAAGGTCTTAATGTTTTATAATGCTGGGTGAGTTCTGCTCGCGTTTCTGTGGACAACTCATGTATGCTGGTATTTTGTTGCTGTGGTTTATCCAGTAGGGCATAAAAACCAATTAAAGCCTCTTCTGCCTTGTTAATTTTAAAAAGTGCTTTGTTAGCGTCATCAATTCGTTTGTCAGTATGTTCAAGTCGTACCTCTAGAAAATGCGGGTCTTCTACGGTCAATAATGCGCCGCCCTTGTTCGAAAAATTAACTATTTTTGCAGCGTAAGTGAGAATAGACGCATAAAGTGGCTTAATGGATTCCATTAGGGGGACAGAGATGATGCCAGGATTCAGCATGGCGTTGACTTCAACTTTATCAACCAGAGCAAATAATTTTGGAAAAATGGTGTATTTTAATAGTGCTAATTTATCGCGAATGGCATCCTGGGTGGCTTCGCTGAATTCACCCACTTGCTCTCGAGAGCCATTGAATAGAGTAACAGAACTGGTTACAACTTCATGAATAATGTGGATGTAGTTTAAATATTTTAAAGAGATAAATGGACTATTGCCTTTTAAGTCATCTAAATTGCTTAATAAACTTAAGGCTGCACGTTGTAACTCCTCTAGTTTCTCTTTATTCAGTTTTGATTCGCCGGCGATAAATTGCGAGGAAGCTTTCTTGATGTATTCGGTCATTTGTTCAATGTACTTAGGCAATTTGGTACTAAAAGCAGTCAGGTAGTTGTAGTCAAGATGGTCAATTTGCGGTTGTAGCTGGGTTACAACCATCCCACTAATTTTACCGGCCTCAAGACTTAATGAGGACGTGGTTCTAATAGTCTCTACAAATTCTTGCGCTTCATCGGCATAACCTTTTGAAAAGTCTGTTATTTTTTCTAAGATGGGGGTGATGATTGCCAGCTCTTCAGTAAAAATATCTTTTAAATTCACATCTAAATGAGTTAGTAAATGGCAGGCTTCGTAAGCATTCCTGACTATATCCAGATCTGCTACTACATGTACTAAATCCAGAGCAGCCAGTTTCTTAGGCAGATTCGGCAGGTGGATGGTGAGTTTTTCTACAGCGCCAAATGCTAATTTGGCATGATAAAGGGCATTAATCAGCTTCTTTATTTGGGAAATGTTATCGGGATCTTCTTGAAAGTCAGTAAAGGGTATGCCTTGGGGGTTTATTTTTTTAAGGTAAGGGGCAATGCAAACAGTAAAACAATCACTGTTTAGGGTGGCAAGTATCTTAGTGTTAATGTGTTCAATTATTTTGGATAACTGATATTTTTGCAGTGTCTCTATAGGTCCAGCCATTATTCAATCACCAATTCAGGTTCCCTGGTCCGGATTATAAATGAATTTTGTTAAGGTAACATTAAGAGCAACTCAATGGTTAGGGCCTGTCGTCATTCTAGCGCATTGACGACAGGCCCTAATGTCATCTACCCCAGCAGGTTTTTTAATCCATCCAGGTGAGACTTGGCCAGGTTCTTGGATTTTTCAGCACACCGTTCGCTGTTTTTACCAAACCACTCCAAACTGTCTTGCGGGAGTTCTTCCAAAAACCGGCTGGGTTGGCAGTCTTGTAGCTCACCCGCCCGGCGTCTTTGTTTTGCCAGCGTGAAACACAAGCCCTTTTGTGCTCGGGTTATGCCTACATAAGCCAAACGCCGTTCTTCTTCAATTTGCTCTTCATCAATGCTCACCCGATGCGGCAGTAACTCTTCCTCCATGCCAACCAAATACACATAGGGAAATTCTAATCCTTTGGACGCATGCAAGGTCATTAATTGCAATGTTTCTGTATCTTGCTCATCTGCTTGCTCTAAAATATCGATTAAGATCAATTTGTTCACGACATCGGCAAGAGTTTGTCCGGGTTTTTTTTCTATCAAGCGACCCACCCATGCCAGCAATTCCCAGACATTTTCCATGCGCTTTTGTGCTTTAGCCGGTGTATCGCATTGTTCATAAATATGGGCTTCATAACCACTGTCCTCAACCATCTGCCTTAAATGTTCCAAAACAGTGCCTGAAGTTAAACGGTCTTTTATTGTTTCCATCCAAGATTTAAACGCATGCAATGCAGCTCGTGGTTTTTCGGCCATGCGTTCAGCTAAGGCCAGGTGGTTGGCGCCGGCATACAGACTCATGGACCTGGTTTGTACATATTGGCCTAAAGCATCCAGGCTCGCATCACCAATGCCGCGCTTGGGCGTATTAATCACTCTTAAAAAAGCAGCATCATCTGCTTCGTTACACAGTAATTTCAAATAAGCAAAAACATCTTTTACTTCCGCTTTGGCAAACCAAGATTGTCCACCACTAATGTGATAAGGAACGCCATAATGCCGTAGTACCTTTTCAAAGGCGCGCGATTGGTGGTTGCCTCGGTACAATAAGGCATAATCACCATAGTTGGTTCTGGTGCGGACTTTATGACTGATTAAATCAGTGACCACTTGCTCGGCTTCATCGTTTTCATCTTTACAACTGATAACCCTTAGTAACTCACCATGTCCTAATTCACTCCATAGCTTTTTTACAAACAGATGTTGGTTGTGCGCTATTAAATGATTGGCTACATTTAAAATTCTAGAGGTTGAGCGGTAATTTTGCTCTAATTTAATGACTTGTAATTGCGGATAATCCGTTTGTAATTGGGCTAAATTCTCAGGTTTGGCGCCACGCCAAGCATAAATAGACTGATCGTCATCACCTACAACTGTAAAATGAGCCCTGACGCCGACTAATTTTTTTACCAACAGATACTGACTGGTGTTTGAATCTTGATATTCATCGACCAATAAATGTCGAATTTTATTTTGCCAATATTCCAACACCTGTGGGTGGTCACAAAGTAAGCTGACGGGCATGCGAATCAAATCATCAAAATCAACAGCATTATAAGCACTCAGAGCCTGTTGGTAGCGCGGGTAGGCTAACAGTGCTTCCTCATAAAACGGTGCATCAGGAACACCTTGTAGGGCTGCTTCTGGTGTTAGCAGATTGTTTTTCCATCGAGAAATATGCTGTTGGATTTTTAAGATAAAATCGCGTTCATTGGCTTTATTGGCAGGTAAAAAACCGCGCAACACCTGTAAGCAATCTTCGCTGTCTAAAATGGAAAAGCCTTTTCTAAGTCCACATAAAGCAGCGTCACGCTTTATCATACTTAAACCCAAAGTATGAAAGGTGGCAACTTTCAAGCCCTTGCGCTTGCTGGACGGCAGCAGTGCGGCAATCCGCACCCGCATTTCATTAGCAGCCTTATTGGTAAAGGTTACCGCATAAATAGAATTCGCAGCATAACCACAGTTGTTGATCAAATACTCAATTTTCTGAGTAATAACGCGCGTTTTACCACTGCCCGCGCCAGCCAGAACCAGCAACGGGCCATCTATGTAATGCACGGCCGCCTTTTGTTGGCTATTCAGCATAATTAATTCTCACTCAAAAAAATCTTAGGGATCTCAAATAGATAAACTGCTATTAATTTTATCACAGTGGCGACTATATCCAAAACGCTGCAAAATTGAAAAACAACTCTGGCGATCCACTGTATTTTTTGTTATTCTCCTCTCTTCAACTATGGTGGCTTTATTGGTCCCCTCGTGACGATAGATTGTGAACCCCGTCAGGCCCGGAAGGGAGCAGCGGTAACGATTGATTCGAGCACCGAGGTGTGGCTCTTAAAGCTGCCACCCAACTTGTGATAAAATTTATGAGCTATATGGCGCTTGCACGCAAATGGCGACCCCGGACTTTTTCGCAATTGGTTGGCCAAGAACATATTAATAACACCTTGATCAACGCACTGAATCAACAGCGCTTGCATCATGCCTATTTGTTTACCGGCACCCGTGGTGTGGGTAAAACAAGTATTGCGCGTATTTTAGCTAAAGCACTGAACTGCCAACAACAAATCAGCTCTGAACCATGCCTTCTCTGTGATGCTTGTATTGCCATAGAGCAGGGTCGGTTCATTGATCTCATTGAAATTGATGGCGCCTCCAAAACCCGGGTCGAAGACACGCGTGACTTGCTGGATAATGTGCACTACGCACCAACCAATGGCCGCTTTAAAATTTATTTAATTGATGAAGTGCACATGCTGTCTCAACACAGCTTTAATGCCTTATTAAAAACCTTAGAAGAACCCCCGGCACATGTTAAATTTATTCTGGCAACAACTGATCCACAAAAATTACCCCTGACAGTATTGTCCCGTTGCTTGCAATTCAACCTCAAACACTTGTCCGCTGAGCTGATTTGTCAGCATTTGCAGCTTATTCTGCAAGACGAACAAGTAGATTATGAGCTCAATGCCTTAGAACTATTGGCCCAGGCAGCCCAAGGCAGCATGCGCGATGCCTTAAGTTTATTAGATCAGGCGATAACCGGCTGCGACAAAAAAATACAAACAGCCGCGGTTAAAAATATTTTAGGTTATACGCAGCAAGATTACGCCATACAACTGCTAGAAGCCCTGGCAGTGCAGAATCCGACGTTATTGCTGACTTTAAATCAGCAAATAGCTATTGAAGGAAGTCATTTTCATTATGTGCTGGATGAGTTACTGAAGCACCTGCACCAAATATCCATCTACCAAGCGATAGGTGATAACAACCCGTTAATTAGTCCCGCCGCTGAAGTGAAACTACTCGCACAACAATTTTCACCTGAGGACATTCAATTATTCTATCAAATCGCGATTAAAGGCAACGAAGAGTTGCATCTTGCGCCAACACTGGCTATTGGTTTTAGCATGACTATGCTGCGCATGTTGACGTTCAGACCTGCGCCCAAAGCCAAGACGCCGACTTTAGCCCTGCAACAAAACACTACAACCTTACCGCAACAAACGCAGATCATAGAAACCGCAGAATCTAGTAATAACCACATCGTTGCGCAGGTACCAGCAAGCGTCGTCTCATCTACGCATCCTAATAATGACGACTCGCTGGTGCCTTCTGCAAAGATTCCCGAGCACCATCAAGCAAGCAATACTTCACAACATGCAATGACTGTGCCCGTTGTTGAACCAACAGGCAGTGACCATCAAACTCAGGACTGGGCCAGTATCATTAAGCAACTCAAGCTGACTGGCATTGCCCTCAATGCAGTGGAAAATGCCGAATTTGTCACTAAGATTGGACGGGAATTAACGCTCAGGGTTGAAAAGGGGCACCAATCATTATTTACTCCCGCAACACTGGCGCGGATTGAAACGGCACTGGCTTTATACTATCAGGGTACTGTAAAAATAATTCTCAACAGCGATGCACTGGTTAAAGAATCTCCCGCACAACAAAAAAGTAGAGCATCACAACAAATACAACAACAAGCAGAAGAACACCTGCTGGATGATCCCCTGTTTCAACAACTAAAACAGGATTTTTCAGCGGAGTTGGTTAAAAATTCCATCGTCCCTTTATAAGGGCCATTGGACACACTCCCCAGCGCCATTTTATACGCTTAGAAAATTATCCACTAGCAACAGATAGGCATTAGTCAGTAGTTAAGGTATAATGTAAAATCTATGCACAAACGGCTCCCCTTTACTAAAGGTTATTTATGATTGAAAAAATTCGCAACATCGCCATCATCGCCCACGTTGACCATGGTAAAACGACCTTGGTTGATAAATTACTGCAACAAACAGGCACTTTAAACGAAAGAGCACCCAAAGTTGAGCGCATGATGGATTCCAACGCGTTGGAAAAAGAGCGTGGTATTACCATTCTGGCTAAAAACACTTGTGTTTATTGGAAAGAACACCAAATTAATATCGTTGATACCCCAGGACATGCTGATTTTGGTGGTGAAGTGGAACGCATCTTATCCATGGTTGACAGTGTGTTGTTGTTGGTAGACGCTGTCGATGGCCCTATGCCGCAAACACGGTTTGTTACCCAAAAAGCATTTGCTCGTGGTTTAAACCCTATAGTTGTTATCAACAAGATTGACCGTCCTGGTGCAAGACCGCATTGGGTTATGGATCAAGTATTTGATTTGTTTGATAACTTAGGTGCCAATGACACCCAATTGGACTTTCCAGTGGTGTACGCCTCTGCAATCAATGGCTATGCCAAATTAAATTTGGAAGATGAAGCCACGGACATGAGTGCTTTGTTACAAACCATCCTTGACAAAGTAGCGCCTCCAGAAGTGGATGCTGATGGACCGTTTCAAATGCAAATCAGCTCGCTGGCCTATTCCTCTTATGTGGGAACCATTGGTATCGGTCGCATTACCCGCGGACAAATTAAAGCCAAATCACCGGTAAAAATCATAGATAAAGATGGCAATATCCGCACCGGTCGCCTGTTACAATTATTAGGCTTTAAAGGTTTAGAGCGGGTTGAGATTGAAGAAGCTGGCGCTGGCAATATTGTCGCGATAACCGGTATTGAAAATTTAAACATCTCTGACACTGTTTGTGATCCAAGTCTGGTTGAGCCTTTACCACCGCTGTTAGTAGATGAGCCAACCATCAGTATGACCTTCCAGGTGAATGATTCACCGTTTGCAGGACAAGAAGGCAAGTATGTCACTTCACGTAAAATTCGTGAACGTCTGGATACAGAGCTGCTACACAACGTTGCCTTGCGCGTTGAAGACAATGATGATCCTGATAAATTTAGAGTTTCCGGTCGTGGCGAGCTGCATTTGTCCATCCTCATTGAAACCATGAGACGTGAAGGTTATGAATTAGCGATATGCAAACCCGAAGTGATTATCAAGGACGTAGATGGTGAGCAACAAGAACCTTACGAGCGCCTGACTGTAGACGTAGAAGAAAACAATCAAGGCACCGTTATGGAAAAATTAGGTGAACGACGCGGTGATTTACAAAACATGGTTCCAGATGGTAAAGGGCGCGTACGTTTAGATTACGTCATCCCTACTCGTGGACTCATAGGTTTTCACAACGAATTTTTATCTTGTACCTCAGGTACTGGTTTAATGTACCATGTGTATGATCACTATGGTCCTGCAATTAAAGGCCGCATAGGCAAGCGCGCCAATGGCGTTCTGATTGCTAACTGCCAAGGTACTGCACGTGGATTTGCACTGTTTAATCTTCAAGACCGTGGAAAACTGTTCCTGGAACCACAAGCGGTTTGTTATGAGGGAATGATTGTTGGTATTCATGCTCGAGATAATGATTTAATAGTGAATGTTACTAAAGAAAAGCAGTTAACCAATATGCGTGCTTCAGGTACCGATGAAAACATCATTCTGACCCCGGCAATTAAGTTTTCATTAGAACAAGCGCTAGAGTTTATTGATGATGATGAGCTGGTTGAAGTCACACCAAAATCAATTAGACTGCGAAAAAAAGCATTAAAAGAACACGAGCGCAAGAAAGCATCTAGATCTAACAGTGATGACTAACCATTTTGGGGCAACGATGCATGAAAAAACGCTCATGCATCGTTGCCCCAAAATGGTTGGCCGGTGGTATATACCACCGGCCAATCATTAATCTTTGCTATGATCATGATGTGCTGAATTAATTCCAAAGCTAATTCATTTGGACAGCACTGCAAGAGGCTTTTTTCATGCAGTTGTTGCCCAAAGCCCAATAAGAGCTACCTATGAAGCAGAAATTTAAGCGCACCATCTTGTACGCACGTCAACACAGAGCCAATCAAGGTGTCAGCGAAAGTTTGCACCGCTTGATTTCTTTTTTACAAAAACAAAATGTAACCATTTATCAAGACATTGAAACGTCATCCGGCTTTGACATCAAATTACCCGTCCTACCTAGAGAGCTTATGGGTGAAGCAGGTGATTTAATCATAGTGGTTGGTGGTGATGGCAGCTTACTTACAGCCGCTCGAATGGCCATCAACGTCAATGCGCCGGTTATTGGTATTAATCGGGGGCGTTTGGGTTTTCTGACAGACATTTTACCACAAGACATAGAAACTCAGCTTAGTAGTGTGTTAGCAGGACACTATGTTGAAGAGCAACGCTTTCTTTTGCACACTAAAATTCACGACCAAGACCATGTCTATTTTGAAGGTGATGCGCTGAATGATGTTGTTTTAGGCCGAGGCAGTGAAACACATCTGATTGAATTTGATGTTTATGTGAACCAACAGCTGGTCAGTCATTTTCGCTCAGATGGTATGATCTTATCTACCCCCACTGGCTCAACGGCTTATGCTTTATCAGCTGGCGGCCCCATCATGCATCCCCAGCTCAATGCTATAGTTTTAGTACCGATGTTTTCTCACAGCCTAAGCTCACGACCACTCGTTATCGATGGACAAGCCAAAATCAAGCTGGACATCAGTGAGTTTAATGAAACTGACTTGCGCGTTAGCTGTGATGGCCATGAGTCACGAATGGTCAAACCCGGACAACAAGTGTCTATAGAAAAAAATGACAAGCAACTGCGCTTGTTACATCCACTCGATTACCATTATTATGATACCTTACGCAGTAAACTTGGTTGGGAATCAAAGCATCAAGGATAAGGAAGTTATTCCGGTCACGTTCCTAAGTGTGGTTTCGATGTCGTTAAGGGATGCTGGATTATCAACAGGTTGCGGTATTAAATTGATACTTTAGAGCCGGCGCCATAACAAATAGCCCCATCATTTTTGTGGCGCTGGATCTTATCTATATAAAGGAGCGCCACATGCTTACGACTTTATGCATTGAACAGTTTGCAATAGTACAGCAGCTTGAGCTGGATTTTTCACAAGGAATGACTGCATTCACGGGTGAAACCGGCGCCGGTAAATCCATCATTATAGATGCCTTGATGTTGGCATTGGGTGGGCGTGCTGATGCATCAGTCGTTCGTCCTGGCCAGGAAAAATGCGATATCAGCGCAGGCTTTACTTGTGATGATGGTTCCGAGCCTGCTCAATGGTTGGCTGCACACGACATCCAGTGCTCTGAAGGCGAAGTCTATTTACGACGTATCATTTATGCAGAAGGGCGCTCGAAATCCTACATTAATGGCCATCCGTTTCCACTGCAAAAAATAAAAGAATTAAGTGAAAAGTTGGTGCACATTCATGGCCAACACCAACATCAGACGCTGATGCAGCATCCCACACACAGACAGCAATTAGATCTCTACGCCCAAAACAAACCCTTGTTAACCGAACTGGCGCTCTGTCACAAACAATACCAACAAGTCAAACAAGAATTAGACAGCCTACAGCAGCAAGACAAACAAACAGATAGGATTAAGTTGGTGCAATTTCAGCTTGATGAGTTATTAGCACTGAATCTGCAAGAGGGCGAACTCCATACTTTACATCAAGAACACCTGCTGCTACATCATGCCAAAGAATATCTGGAACACGGTCAACAGATTGGTGTTTTATTAAATGGAGAGGAGCAACCCAGTGTTTGCTCTATTTTGAGCCAGGCACTGCAATTAATAAGCCAGTTACCCAAAGAACACGGCCAGGTAAAAAATACTTTTGAACTTATCAATAGTGCGCGCATTCAGTGTGAAGAAGCCATCGATGAAATGCAGTTGTTTTCGGACCGCATCCAACCCGATCCGGAGCGTTTACAGCAAGTTGAATCCCGTATGAGCACCATACACACCATTGCCCGTAAATACCACACGGACAGCAGCCATCTGCTGGCATTGGTACAACAGTTGCAAAATGAATTAGAGCAGGTACAAGATTCAAAACGTCGCTTGGCAGCTCTAGAGCAACAACTTGCCCAACTGACTAAAGCCTATGATGTGATTGCTTTAAAACTCAGAGCATCACGACAATTACATGCACCCCAATTAGCCCAAGAAATTACCAACAGCATGCACCAACTTGGCATGCCTAAAGGATGGCTGAACTTTGAATTCACCGCACTGGAGACCATGCAGGCTCATGGTCTAGACAAAGTGGAGTATAAAGTATGTACCAACCCCGGCATGGAGCCTGACTCCTTGAATAAGATTGCATCCGGTGGTGAGCTGTCCCGAATAGGTTTGGCCATTCAAATGATCACCGCAGAACGCGGCTCAACCCCTACGTTATTATTTGATGAAGTTGACGTGGGTATTGGCGGTGCAACCGCTGCTTTAGTCGGTCAAATGCTGCGTCAATTGGGTGAGCGATTACAGGTGTTTTGTGTGACGCATCAACCACAAGTAGCTGCCGCTGCAAATCAGCATTATAGAGTAGACAAACAAAGCGACGACAAGCAAACCTACACGCAAATCACCCAGCTTAGTGCTGCCGAAGATAAAATTAATGAAATTGCACGCATGTTAGGTGGATTAACCATAACCGAGCAAACGCGCTCTCATGCCAAAGAATTACTGGGCTTGGGACCGCAATTGCATGAAAAAATCCTCATGCATGCGGGTATAAATGAATAAAACTCTCAATTTGTTGCAATATTAGAATAATTAAGCTGCATTTATTTTGTTTTACGCATACAATTAGGGAGTATTTTCGGGTTTTTTTATTAAATAGTAAAAAAAGTTGAAAATATTTAATAAAAAAACAGCACTAATGATAAAATAATGCTACAATGAACTTGTAATAATTTAGGAAATTAACATGTCAGATAAAATTCGCGGTACAGTAAAATGGTTCAATGAGTCCAAAGGTTTCGGTTTTCTAGAAAGTGGCGGCAAAGATTATTTTGTACATTTCAGTGCAATCCAAAGCAGTGGGTTCAAAACTCTTGCTGAAGGTGCAACTGTAATGTTTAAAGCTAGCACTGGACAAAAAGGTCCGCAAGCTGAAGAAGTTGAAGTAGTCTAGTACATCTTTCGCCCTATTTTATTGATAATAATATTTCAATTTTAATAGGGCGATTTTTTTTGTTTTGAATTTCACATCAAATCTGCTTAATCTGCTTAATCTGCTTAATCTGTAACACTTTTAAAAAACCAATAATTCGATGCTCTTATCATTTTGGGGGCTTTTTCGCGTCTATATAAAAACACCAGTATGCATAAACTTCAAACCCATGGCCTTCATAGAGGACAAAAAATCATATGGGCGCAGCGATTATTCTCATTACTGTCGTTCCGGAATTTAGTGCTTAGCGGCATTTAATGCTTCCAATTAGCCTGAATTTTTAGTTGATTTCAACGTTGATTTTGATTTCGCACACCGTTTGAATCCGTTCGTGGTGAGGAGGCGCACTCGCCGATCCAGCAAGTAACAGTAAAATTTGTTGCGCCGTCTCGAACCATTCACGACGTACTAAATCAATGGAGTCTTGACCTGTTTTGGGTTTATGTTATCTAGTTTTAGGGCTGTGCGTGGTTGATATACGTCGTGAATGGTTCGAGACGGCGCAACAAATTTTACTGTTACTTGCTGGATCGGCGAGTGCGCCTCCTCACCACGAACGGATTCAAACGGTGTGCGAAATCAAAATCAAAATCAAAATCAAAATTGAAATTGAAACAGATCAATGGCAGTCAAAAAACAGGCGCAGTGTAGGGAGTGAGCACTTCCTTTTGAGCTGGCACTATTGGAGTAACAGCACAGGCGTCTTGTTGCATGTGTTTTTGTCCAAAATCCAATATTGAGGGAGCAGAAAAAAAGCCCAATCCTGTATCAACGGCACTATTTTTAGGTGCATTATTCACCGCCGTATGAATGCTGTTAAATACTGTTTTTCTTGCAGGGGTATATAGGTTCAAGGCCTCCAGCAAGGATAAGAGCCATTGTTGAAGGCGGGTAAAACTGAAATAATTTACTTGATTGTAGGCCAATAGGACTGTTTTAAAATTAGCATCATTAACGCTGGATTTTAATTGTATGAAGCGTTCGGCAAAGGTTAATTGTTCATTGGCTGCAATTTGCTGGAGTTTATTAATGTACTCGGATTTTATTTTTAAAGTGTAGCTGTTTTCAAACAGGGCACGGTTGTTTTTAATGTCCGTGGTGGTTTTATTTGCATAGCATTGGAACTGGTCTAGGGCCGCTCTTACTGCATCCATACGGACAAAGTCCGCACTATGATTGTTTGCAAAATCCTTTATCTTGCGCTGTAGTCTATCGTTGATGCACGCGTTAATGTCTTCAGCTGCAGCAGCTTGTGCCGTAATTTGCGTTGCAAACAGCTGTAAATAGGCTGTAAGCTGCTTGGTAAATTCTTGATGCGTAAATTGCAGACTCGTTGTTTGCTTGCTCAGTGTTGCTACTTGATTGTTGAAAGACGTTGTAGTGTACTGTTCAATAAAAAGTTGCTGTTGCTGCGCTTCTAGTCCACTGAGCTCACTAAGATAGGTTAATTTTTCATGTGCAGTCTTTAAGGTCATTTGATCGGTTGCTTGTAATCCCAGATAATAATGATGGCTGGTGGTTACTAGGTTTTTGATGCCTGTTAATTTAGGCTCATCATTTTTTGTCGTTGCATTGAGGAATGCATCCAGATTTAGTTCATCTTTAGTGTCGGGATCTAGTGCTAATAGGGTTTGTAGTTCTACTAAAGTGGGCAGGGCTTTTTTAAAGGCTGTGGCCAGTGCTGCCTGAGACTGGTCTTTGGCTCTGGCAACGAGCGAGTCCGGGGCCAAGAGCTCGTTGGTCGCTAATTGTTGGTAATCCATTAACAGTTGATATAAAAAGGCTATGGGTTGGTATTTTTCTTGTCGCTCATCTAAGCGTTTTTTTGCACTGTCATGACGATTAAGAACGGTTTCTCGTCTTGTTTGTAGTGGGTATTTACTACCAACAAAGGCGATATGGGTTTTAGAATCCAAGCCCAGCGGTTCTAATAACCCCTTATAATACGCATCAACCATTCTTTTTAATGGGCCTGACAAACTGCCTGGGCTTAATCCCATGTTGTCTTCGGAGAGGTCTGCTTCAAGGAGCATGGCAGTAAATACGGTGGATTGAAGTTGCTCTAACTTATTGAATAGTGCCGCATGAGTAACGCTGGTTAATTCATTGAGTTTGCTTTGCAGTTCTTTGTATAAAAAATACATGTTGGGTATTTGTAAGAATAATGAAAAATAAGGTGCCTGGATGCTGTTAATAATGGCTTTAATTTGTAGTGTGGTTTTTTTAGCACTTACTTGTAAGTCAGTTAATTTGTCAGCATGGATGTAGTGCTTGGATTGTAAGGCGTTGATGTGCTTGGGAATGATGTAGAAGGCATTGAGTACATGAGCCAGTGCCTGCATTTCGTATGCCTCTTTATTGAGTAATTCTGGCTGAGAGGGTTGATACATAGTGCTTTGCTCTTGCAGTGCAGCAAGCATGCTTTGAGCTTTATTAAATAAATCGCGAGCAATGATTTGGTAGTAAGGATCATCTAAAAGATCTTGAGCACAGCTGTTAATGGTTTCTGCACGGTCATAAACTGACCACAACAGCAGCATGTAATAGGCTTTGGAGTCTTGCTCATTTAACTGCTCTAGTAAGTATGCAATTGACTCAATATAATATAAAGCATTAAACATGCGTTTTAATGCCAGTACTTGTTTGCCTTGTGCCAGGGATTCCGTGCTGTGTTCAAGCTCAGGATAAGGTAAATCGAAGCAATGATTCAGCAAGCCTAATGATTGCAAGATGAAGCCATAGGGCTTCAATGGTTTCAGCACCGGTTTTGGGGATGATTTTACATCTAATTCGCGGCGCATGGATTGATTGAGCTTTGCGGTCATTTGCTGCAGTGCACTTCTAAATTCATTGATGTAACGGGTACCATGGCTATGTTTCAAAACACAGTGGGCTCTACTTTCTAGTTGAATATTCTCTGACAGCGCTAATGCTTGCTGCTCTTGTGCGTATTTTTTTACCGAACGCTCCAGACAGTCTTGGGCCCTTATACGCCATTTTAAAGCCACTTTGGTCAAGTGGCTTTGCACTTGGCGGTTGAGCTCTTTAAACTCATAAGGCTTTGGCTGCGTGGCGCTTATTAATTTGCCTGACAGTACTTGAGTCAGGTATTGATCACAGTTTAAGGCACAAGCCTGGTGTTTATCAGACACAGCATTAATAAAATAAGCTTGGAAGACAATATACAAACCCCGGCATTGGGCTTTTATTGTTTCATCAAGGTCAAGCAGATGCTCTGTAGTACCTTGGGTTAGTTGTAAAAACTGCTGGTAAGCTTCTTTAGCAAGTTGCAATGCCTGGTATTTATTGTCGTAGCTTTGGTAGAGCGCCAGTGCTTGCTCAGAGCTTAATGTGCTAGGGGTCGCATGTAAAACATCGCCTTCGTGCTCTATAAACGCAGCTGATTTTTGTGCATTGGATTCATCAACAATGAATATATTGCTTGCTTCATTATAGGGTGATAAAACCAAGTGGCTGTGTTTTTGTATGGTGTCAATTAAATCAGCAGCCAATTGTAGGTGGAAATTTTGTGTGTTCCTGTTTTTTGACAGCAACAGGTATAAGGACTTTTTACGTGTTTGCAGGTGGCACACGTGGTCGGGCTGGCCATTAGCAACAGGAAGGTAGCTGGACAATAAGCGCCATGCTTGTGCTGGGATAGATGAGGAAGGTTCGTGGCCTTGCAAACTTGCTGTTAGTATCCTTGTGAAATCAATATCAACTTGCTCCATATAAGGCTTTATTATTTTATAATGGCTTATAAGCGCAGCTCTTGTTTCTTTACTTAAACGATGTATTGCTACATCTTGGTGCTCTGGTTGATCCAGCAGCGCGTAAAAATTGACCAGTGCTGTTTCAATTTGCTTGATTTTAAAGAGTTCTTGATTGGCCTTATCCATTCGTTTATAAGCAGGTTGCAGTCGCAAGCGAAGAAAAGAAGCATCTTCTATACTCAGTAGCGCTGCTCCTTTGGTATTAAAGTCCACTAATCTAGAGGCATTTTGGATAAGGAGTTGGTAGAGTTGCTTGGTTTTTTTCATTAAAGGACGTGACAACAGACCGGGTTGGAGCAGGGCATTGTTTTCAATGCCATCGACCAGAGCGAATAAAGTGGGTAACACCGTATATTTTAACTGGGCTAATTGATTGCGGATGACATCTTGCGATGATTCACTTAAATCGCCCAAGGGGGTTAGCGAGCTCGTGGACAAGCTGATAATTTGATAGGTAATTTGCATGTAATTTAAGTAATTGGACGGGATGGAAACAGAGCTGCGCCTTAAGTTGTCTAATAGGCCTAGGGCGGTATCCCGTATTTTTTCCAGCTTTTCTCTATTCAGTTGTGGCTCAGTATCTAGAAACTGTGATGAGTATTTTTTGACGTCTTGGGTAAATTGATCGATGCAGGCAGACAGCTTGTTGTTAAACTGAATTAGAACATTTGAGCCTATGTTATTGTTGTTTGGCTCTAGTCTATCCACTGCAATGCCACTCACAATGCCAGCCTTATAACTCAAGGGTTGTGTTTTTAGTACAGCAGTTATAGCAGAATAACTTGCTGTAACACCGTTAACTTGCTGCAATAAGGGCAGAATTAGGGCCAGCTCCGTAGCAAAATGAGCACGTAAATCAAGTGATAAATGCGTCAGTAAAAAACACGCCTTATACCCATGTTCGAGGGTTCTGCTAACCAATGATTGCAGCGCATAAATAATTTTATGCGGGTTTTTTATATCGATATGCTCAATATCTAACAGTGACAGCCGGAGATGATACAGGGCATTCATAATGGTTTTAATTTGGAAAATAGGTTCTGGATCCTGTGTGAAATCAGTAAAAGGTTCACCTTGACTGCTGAGCCCTGTTACATAAGGGGCAATTCGGTGGCTGATTTCAGCGCCATTGAGAGTGCTCATTATCTTCGCACTCAGTTGTGCAATTAACTTAGATGCTTGGTATTTTTGTAATGTTTCTAGTCTTTTGATCTGTTTTTCAAACATAGCGTCATTTAAAAAGTAACTTGCTGTGGATTATAAATTAAAATTTATTAAGATCATATGTAGGTTTTTTAGGATCTATTAACCCTGTTCTTCGTGTTGAGAATAAAGTGGCATCAGACGTCGATACTTCAAAGTTGCAGGGTGCTTGTTTGCACCTGGTTCGCATCTGCGCTGCTGCGGTTGTTTTTTCTTTTAAGATTTTATGGGCAAATTGTTCCAGGTTTCTGAAAAAATCCGTTAGGCGCTCTTAAAAGAGTAGGCTCACGGGGAACAAAAGGGGACATTTCTACTTTGCCGCTACATGCACAAAATACCTGCTTGCATTTAAAAAGAACATATGTTACCGTCAATTTTACGCATTTTAGCGATGAGAAATGCCATTCATCGATCATATCGCATATTTTTCGCGCTGTTTATTATTAACGTTTTCAGGGAAAGTATTATGTTTCACAAAATGCCATTTATCTTGATAGCCATTATCCTCGCCATTATCTTACTCGATCCGGTTATCCCCTTTGAGCTCAAACAGGTTTTATACTCAATCAGTCTTAGCATCAAAGCACTTATTGTCTTGCTGTTGCCGGTTATTATTTTTGGACTGTTATTTAATACTGCCGTAACCCTCTCTAGGGGTGCTACCAGGATGATAGGGACCATCCTTATTTTTGTCTGCTGTTCAAACTTTACTGCGACATTTTTAAGTCATTACGTGGGAATGTTGGCGTATAATCTCGATCTCGCTATGATCACACCACAAGAAACAAGTGGCTTAACACCTTTGTGGTTGCTCGAGCTGCCCAAGTTAATTGCCAATGACAAAGCCATGTTTTTAGGTATCATTGTAGGCATTATTGCATCCAAAATCACACCGCAGAAATCCATGTTACTCTCTAAAAAAATTGACTATTTCATAGGGAAAGTACTGGCAGTAGTGGTTTTGCTCATCCCATTTTTTGTTGCAGGCTTTGTAGTGAAACTACAGTATGACGGCGTTATGAGCGTCATCATGAAAGACTATACTTTCATTTTTGCAATCATAGCCCTGGCACAGTACAGCTATATTTTACTGGCTTATTTCCTCTTGAATAACTTAAAAACAGCAGGATTTTTAAACAACATTAAGAACATGCTGCCGGCGGCAATCAGCGGCTTTAGCACCATGTCCAGTGCCGCAAGCATGCCGCTGACTATCATTGGCGCGGAAAACAACACCGAAAACAAAGACATTGCCCGCGCTGTTATTCCCGCAACCGTTAACATTCATTTGATTGGCGATTGTATTGCCATACCGATATTTGCTTATGCGGTCCTGAAAAGCTTCGGCATGGAAGAGCCATCCTTGTTGAATTATTTGATATTTACGTTTTATTTTGTAATGGCGAAATTCTCTGTTGCGGCCGTACCTGGTGGTGGGATTATCGTGATGCTGCCCATACTTGAAAGCTGCCTGGGTTTCAATGCTGAAATGATGACTTTGATTACAGCACTTTATGTCTTGTTCGACCCCGTTACAACCTGTGCCAACGTCTTAGGCAATGGCGCCTTTGCCAAAATGATTGACCGGTATACGACGAACTTTAGACCGATAACTGCTTGAAGGATTAAACCTTAGGGTAACTGCTTACCCCGTAGAACAGGTATTGGCACTGAGCCACAAATTGTTGGGCCAAGGCCCAACTATACAATCACTGGCGTTAAGTTAGAGCACTTTACAGGAAAAACACCTGAGGCAGTCAGGCAAGATTTTTGGTCAACCATCTTTATCTCAAATTTTGAAACGCTGATGAAAATGCTCATTTAGATAATGTGCTCTATGCAAAAAAGTGAATATTTCGCTGTCATTTAATGCCATAAAAAATAGGGAGTTTGAAATATTTATGGACAAAACCAATAGTGCAATTGCATTAGAAAAAATGGTTCGACTTTTTAAAACGAAACCCAGTTTAGAACGAGCGGGCTGAGAAGGGCCGCCAAGAAAAAAAACATCAGATCTGCAATCCGCCAACTCTCAAAAAAGTGTCCAACAGCCTGTTTTTTTAAACTAAAATTCCTTAACTTAACGCCAGTGGGCCTGACATGTCCCTCTGTCGTTGTCTATTTTTCACACATAATGTTTGACAATAACTCCGTAATTTACTATTGTTATAGACAGATATTAAGGAGATTTTTTATGGAAGAACCAATTAAGAATACAACTTTAGATAAAGACACTCGAAAAGTGGTAGAACTTCCTGCGCCGAATAGTGATTTTTATCAAATTATCGAAAGCCTAAATAAAGCTGAACAAGAGAAAGTAAAGCAAGTCCGCGCATTCATGGAAAGCAAGGTGGCTCCGATTATTAATAAACATTGGGAGGAAGCTTCTTTTCCTTTTGAGATAATTCCTGGGATAAAAGATTTAAATATTGCCGGTCTCGGATATGAAGGTTATGGATGTGCTGGCGGAAGTTCACTATTCTCTGGATATATAGCAATGGAATTGGCTCGTATTGATTGTTCATGCGCAACATTCTTCGGTGTGCACAGTGGTCTCGCAATGGGTTCCATTTTTCTTTGTGGTTCTGAAGAACAAAAAAAGAAATGGTTACCGCCAATGGCAAGAATGGAAAAAATAGGTTCGTTTGGATTAACAGAACCCCTCGTAGGTTCTGGAGCTGCAGGAGGATTGACAACTACTGCGAAACGCGAGGGAGATACTTGGATACTGAATGGTCAGAAAAAATGGATTGGAAACGCCACGTTTGGAGATATTACCATTATATGGGCACGTGATGTGGCTGATAATCAAGTTAAAGGTTTTATAGTCGAAAACAAAAACACGCCTGGTTTCAAAGCGGAAAAAATTCAACACAAAATGGCCTTACGCGTAACGCAAAATGCATTGATAACTTTGGAAAACTGTCGCGTTCCAGAAGAGAACCGCTTACAAGTAGATACTTCTTTTAAAGATACTGCGCGCGTATTACGTATGACTCGTGCATTCGTTGGTTGGGAAGCAGTCGGTTGCCAAATGGGCGCTTATGAAAATGCACTGGTTTATGCGCAAAAAAGAGAACAATTTGGCAAGTCTCTCGCAAAATTTCAACTCGTACAAGACTTGTTATATAAAATGATTAGCAATATCACAGCCTGTCAAAGTTTAGTCTTACGTCTTGCTCAACTACAGGACGAAGGAAAAGTGAAAGATGAACATGCTTCACTTGCTAAGGCATTTTGCACCCTTAGGATGCGTGAAACCGTTAGCTATGCACGAGAATTGCTTGGCGCAAATGGTATTTTGCTTGATTACAATGTCGGTCGATTTGTCGCCGACGCTGAAGCGATCTATTCCTACGAAGGAACACGAGAAATGCAAACGCTCATTGTAGGTCGTGCCGTTTCTGGTTTTAGTGCATTTACCTAATTGTGGAGATTTCATAATGACCGAAATTATTGCGAATATTATGAATGGGATTTTGAATATTAAATTAAATCGTCCCGAAAAGAAGAACGCTATTAACGCTAGCATGTATGATGCTATAGCTAATAGCATTAATGATGCTGTAAAAGACAAAAACATTCACGTTATAGTGATTTCTGCAGTCGGAGATACATTCAGTGCAGGAAATGATTTAAATGATTTTCTCCAAAATCCGCCTGGCCCAGGCGACAGTCCGCAAGCTAAATTAATGGAGGCATTCATCAATTGTAAAAAACCAATTGTTGCAGCCGTTCAAGGTTCGGCAGTGGGTTCTGGCACTACTATGCTGACCCACTGTGATTTCATCTATGCCAGCGAAAATGCAAAATTTCAAATGCCCTTTATTAATCTTGCACTGGTACCTGAATTTGGAACCTCGTTTTCTTTGCCCAGACAAATAGGCTATTTAAATGCAGCAGAACTTATTTTATTAGGAAAATTTTTTGATGTAAATCGTGCGTTACAGCTGGGGCTAATTACTCAAATTGTTCCAGAGCACCTATTAATTGAAACTGCTATGAAAACAGCTGGAGAATTGGCAAAGAAACCATCCAGCGCCCTGCAAGCTTGCAAGACTCTCATGAAACAGTCTTCAGAGCAAGGAATGAAAGATGCAATTAAAGCCGAGCTGAAGGAGTTTAGTGTGCGCCTACATTCAAAGGATACTAAGGAAGCAATAAATGCTTTCTTAGAAAAAAGACAACCTCATTTCGAATAATAGGGTTTTTGGAAGGAGAGGAAAATGAGCTCGAATTTTGAAAATATTATCTTAGAAAAAAAAGATTCAATCGCTTATGTAACACTGAATCGTCCTCAAGTGTTGAATGCACTCAACCGAGATCTCCTTGCTGAATTGGACAACGCGTTGCAAGACATACGTGATGACTCTGCTATTCAAGGTGTGATTATAACTGGTTCAGGAGACAAAGCCTTTGCAGCAGGCGCAGATATTAAGGAAATGTCGAATGACACAGTGGTTCAAGCCAAAGAGAAAACCCAATTTGGACAATCTGTCACAACTCATATCGAGAATTTGGGAAAACCTGTGATTGCCGCAGTAAATGGTTTTGCTTTAGGTGGTGGTTGTGAAATCGCCATGGCTTGTACTTTTCGAATTGCCTCAGACCATGCGAAGTTTGGCCAACCCGAAGTGAAGTTAGGGCTTATTCCAGGTTATGGTGGAACTCAACGACTCCCAAGATTAGTAGGCAAAGGAAGAGCGCTACAATTGATTCTTTCTGGAGAGATGATTGATGCGAAAGAAGCTTATCGAATCGGTTTAGTTAATGAAATTATTGATAGTCAAAATCTCATTAATCGAGCAGAAATCCTGCTAAAACAAATTATCGCCAATGCGCCTATTTCAATTAAGTTAGCTATCGAAGCAACAAACAAAGGTTTAGAAACCAGCTTGGATGAGGGTCTCATAATTGAAAGTTCTTTATTTGCAATTTGTTTTGGTACAGAGGATAGAAAAGAAGGCACGTCAGCTTTTATTAATAAAAGACAACCGAAATTCCAAGATCGTTAATCAGGAGTCGATATGACAAATCAAGAGTCCGTATTTACTGGTTTAAAAGTATTAGAAATCGCTAGCTTCATTGCCGGGCCCGCTGCTGCAACTATTCTTTCTGATTTTGGAGCGGATGTTATCAAGCTCGAACCACCCGGAATCGGAGATCCCTATCGATATTTCCATCTAACGCCACCGAATCCCCTATTAAAAGACAATTATTCATGGCAACTGACTAACCGCAATAAGCGAAGTATCGTAGTTGATTTGAAAAATCCTCAAGCGGCCGAAGTACTGAGTCGATTGATCCAATGGGCTGATGTTCTTGTTACAAATTTTCCACCGAAAGTGAGAAAAAAACTAAAGTTGACGTACGAGGATTTATCGCCACTCAATCCGCGTCTGATTTATGCGAGTATTACTGGATATGGTGAATTGGGACCTGAAGCCGATAAACCTGGCTTTGATATCACGGCATATTGGGCACGTTCTGGCTTAATGCAATTCACACGTGATGCATCTGCCCCTCCAGCAATCCCAGTTCCAGGTATAGGGGACCATGCTACTGCAGTGTCATTGTATTCTTCCATTGTGACAGGACTTTATAGACGCGAAAAAACAGGGAAAGGATGCCAAGTCTCAGTCTCTCTCATTGCAGAAGGCGCTTGGGCGACAGCAGCTTGGCTACAAGCTGGCCTTTTGGGAGCAACATTTTCAGGAGAAATTGATCGAAAAAATCCACCCAATGCCTTAGTAGGAGGGAGCTATCGAACTTCTGATAATCGATGGATACTTCTTGCCTTTGTTGAAGAAGACAAGAATTGGCTTACTTTTGCGAATGCAGTTGATCACTCTGATTGGCTGAAAGATTCTCGTTTTGTCGATGCAAAGAGTCGTCACAAAAATTCTGGATTGCTCGTTTCCGAGTTAGATCATTTATTTGGATCCCAACCACTCGATTACTGGAAGAAGAGCCTTGATGATGCACATGTTCCTTACGGTGTCATACAACTCCCGCATGAAATCGTGAATGATCCGCAGCTCTATGCAAATAATATTATTATTCCAATAGATGATGGCAGCGCAACGCCAAAGTACACAGTCAATAGCCCAGTGACAGTTAAAGAAGCTCCCAAAGTGAAACCTCGAGTTGCTCCTGATTTAGGACAGCATACTGATCAAATTCTACAAGAATTAGGCTATGACAATGCGGCTATCGATGCTTTTAAGAAAGAGGGTACAGTTCCAGGAAATAAAAAAGGACAAAACCAAAAATAATCATTGTTGGTGGAGGATTTGCTGGAAAATGGCTAAATGTCGAAACAGATCGCGCTGGGCGAGTGCTAGTTAACAATGATCTTAGTGTACCGGGCAATCCTGAAATATTTGTGATTGCTGATACGGCAGCGCTTGATGAAAATGGTAAACCATTACCTGGCGTGCATGGTTGTTTGTGCATCTCTGCGCCTTAGCCCAACCCAGCTTGCGAGTAAGCATCTTTGTGCAATGGGTTTGGACCACAATGACCAATCAGCGTGGAGCACGCCTTATCATTAGGCAATCATCAAGTGATGACAAAGTTGGTGAACGTGATTGTGTAACTTGAAACTTTTGGGAGAAGATAAGCATGAACCAATCTAAGATTTCACAATTAAAAGAACGATTGTATGTGTTGAATTTGAGTGAAGGTTCCATTTTGTTACTCAATCCTGATGGCTCCGATCGAAAAGTAATAATACAACATTGTCGACTTCCGGATGGTCTTGGCATTGATGTGGAAAACCACCATATTTATTGGACGAATATGGGGGTTCCTAATTTAAATGATGGCTCCATTGAACGCATCGATCTCGATGGAAAAAATCGAACGACAATCATTCCTGAAGGCAGCACATTTACACCCAAACAATTGTGTCTTGATCAAGACAATCAACAGATTTATTGGTCAGATCGTGAAGGCATGCGTGTGATGCGTGCAAATTTTGATGGTACAAATATAGAAGTTTTAATTGAGGCGGGACGCACTGAGTCGGATCGTCTTGATGGAAGAAATTGGTGTGTTGGAATAGCAGTTGATATAAATCGTGGGCAGTTTTACTGGACTCAAAAAGGCCCCGATGATGCAGGCCAAGGACGTATTTTTCGTGCCAATATTCAATTTCCAAAAGGTCAAACGGCTGCTAATCGTACGGACATTGAGCTACTTTATGATAATTTGCCAGAGCCTATCGACCTCGAACTTGATCTCGCTAAACGAATGATGTACTGGACCGATCGTGGTGATCCTCCTCGCGGAAATACGGTCAATCGGGCGCCCATGGATGCCACCTCGGATAAACGAGAGAACCCAACAATTTTATTAACGCACTTGATGGAAGGCATAGGGATTTCTCTTGATCTTAAAAATAAAAGAATGTTTTTGACTGATTTAGGCGGATCCATCTACTCTGCTAATCTAGATGGATCCAACAAGAAAGTGTTGCTAGCTACACAAGGAAATCTTTCGGGTATTGCTTATATTGAACTAGCCGCAACATAATTTTATTAGGGAGAATAACATGTCTTTTGAAAAACCAGTTCATCGGATTGCCATTGTTGGTACCGGAGTGATAGGTGCAAGTTGGGCAGCACAGTATTTAGCACGTGGTTTCGATGTTGTCGCAACCGATCCAGCTCCCAACGCGGAGACTAATTTACGCAATTATGTGAATGAAGCATGGGACATACTGACTAAGATTGGGCTTGCAAAGGGTGCATCTCTTGATCGATTAACATTTACTTCAAACATGAAAGAGGCATTATCAACAGCTGATTTTGTACAAGAAAATGGCCCAGAACGACCCGATTTTAAAATTAAACTGTTTGCTGAAATAGATTCTGTTACTCCTCCAGATTCTATTATTGCTTCAAGTTCATCGGGTATAACCATGAGTGTCATTCAATCAGAGTGTAAACATCCAGAGCGCTGCCTCATAGGACACCCGTTTAATCCACCTCATATTATTCCGTTAGTAGAAGTCGTTGGAGGAAAAAAAACATCCTCCGATGCCATTAAACAAGCCATGGCTTTTTATGCCGCGATTGGAAAAAAACCAATTCTTTTAAGAAAAGAATTTATTGGACATGTGGCAAATCGGTTACAAGCAGCATTGTATAAAGAAATGTTATATCTCATTCAACAAGATGTATTAAGTGTAGAGGACGCAGATATCGCTGTATCCTATGGCCCGGGTTTGCGATGGGGAGTCATGGGGCAAAGCTTGTTATGGCATATCGGTGGCGGCGAAGGCGGTATTCAGCATTTTATGGAACACCTCATGCCTCCTTTAGAAGCCATGATGAAAGATCTTGGCAATCCAGATGTTACCGATCAACTAAAACAAGTTATCATCGAAGGGGTCATGCAAGAGGCCGGCGATCGTTCCGTGGAACAGCTTGCTGAAAAAGAAAATGAAGTGTTAGTCGGACTACTTAAGCTGCGCGAACATTGATGACTTTTTAAAGGAATGATCCAACTCAGGAATCACTGTTAATACCATCGCGCTCAGGGCGTGAAAGGTATATTAACAGTGATTATTTGGCCGACTAGCTGGTAGGAGACTGTTCCACCTTTATCTCAAATTTTGAAACGCTATGGTTCGGCTTTTTAAAACGAAACCCAGTTTAGAACGAGTGGGCCGAGAAGGGCCGCCAAGAAAAAAAACATCAGATCTGCAATCCACCAACTTTCAAAAAAGAGCCCAACAGCCTGTTTTTTAAACTAAAATTCCCCACCATGGGAGTGAGTAGTTACACTTTAGGCTTAAAGCCCAGAGCTTCCAAGCGTTGTGGTACTGAAGGATGGGTTGAAAAAGAGCTGCTTAAAGATTTTACTGGATCAATATCAGAAGGATCAAACAGATAAGAGGCTTGTCTTACTTGCTCATGCGGTGTGTTGCCGTATTCTTGCGCGTATTGTTCGGCGTGTTGCTCATGATCAGAGCTTATTTTAAGCAGAGCACGCGCCATGGGTTCATTGTTGCGCATTAGCTCAACGCAGCCAGCATCTGCCATATACTCTCGGGTTCTGCTGAGAAAGAGGGTCAATATAACGGTTATTATGGGTAAAACGTAACGCAACAGCATGACAACCATTAACAATCTATTGTCGCCTCCCTCGCGACGGTCATCATTGCGCCTAAACAGTACGGAATAAAACAACACATCAATAACCATCAATAAAATATTACTCAATACAGCAACCATCAGCGTTAGCTTAATATCATAATGTCGAATATGACTTAATTCATGCGCCATGACTGCCTGCATCTCCGATCGGTCTAACTTGTCCATTAGGCCGCGGGTTATTGCAACCATGGCGGAGCGTTCACTATAACCACTGGCAAAAGCGTTCATGTAGTTGGCATCAATAATGAAAACCTTAGGCATGTATTGCAAACCGGATGCGATTTTCATTTCTTCAACCACATTATACAATTGCTTTTCTTGTAAATTTTGTGCTGTTTCTGGCGTTATTTCATGGTATTCAGTACCCAATAACATGATGCGATCATAAAAAGTATAGGTAATCAATAAAGAAACTGCCGCAAAACCCAGCATCATTAAGGTTGCATAAGGCACAACCCTTAATGTAATCACCGCATTAAGGCTTTGATTTAAGGAAACATGATAAAAAGTCTGTACCACAAAAACATCGGCAACCAAACCGACAATAATATAAACTAAAAAAAACAGCGCAATAACAGCATAAGTCTTACGCTGATTTAGTTTTAATTGCTCACGCCAATCACCAGCGCAAGCATGATAGTCTGTCAGGCTCATGTTGTTTCTCAAAAGGTAACTGAATAGTCTTCTTTTTGTTGCACCTGACCCTCAGGAAGCCCCCAATATTCAAATTGCTTGTCCAAAGAGGCGGCAAAAAAGGCAACCACCATGGATTCGAAAAATGATTTTTTCTTAGCATTATAACGTTCAATGCCATCGTTATAGGCTTGTTTGGAGTAGGCTAATTTATTTTCAGTATTCACTATTTCTTCTTGCAATTGCAGCACATTTTGATTGGCTTTCAAGTCAGGATACTGTTCAAACACCACATTTAAATTTGATGCAATCTGAGAAATCCCATTCTCTGCTGCTATGCGCCCCTTCTCATCGCCGGTAGCTTTTGCAGCTTGGGCTTGATTGCGCAATGCAACCACATCTTTTAAGGTTGTTTTTTCATAATCCATGTATTTTTTAACAGTCTCAATCAAAGACTCAAACACTTTAAAGCGTCGATCCAGCTGTATGTCAATTTGCTTTTTATTGTTGTTAATCGCCTCTATCAAGCTAATTAATGCATTATAAACACTAATTGACCAGATGCATAACAGTCCAATGACCACAACTATAACTATCAAAGAAGTACTCATTTTTTTATCCTGTTGTTGAAGTTCATCTTTTAAGTTATAGACTGAAAAGTCTTAAATAAAAAGGCTGCTGCACAAATTAATTAAACCGAAGCAGTTACCCGAAGCACGGGTTATGAGAATGGTCGGCGATTTTATAATGCGCAAGAAATTAAAAATCCTATTAGGCTAGGTTGTAGCTGTCGCGTAATCATTTGCTCAATAAAAAATCTATTTTTAATGCGATGGCTTATTAGTTGCTAAACAAAAGCAAAGTGATAAAGTTTCTTCTTCTGCTCACTGATGCCCCGCCATTTATAGTAGCCTTTATCTGTCGCAATTGACTGTAGGACTTTTAAACCAAAGAGTTGCTGATGTAATGTAACCATAGCAGGTAGTGATGCGGCATCCGGCATGTGGGTTGATGTGCATTCACCTACAATCACAAAATTATTTCCAATGCGTCCCAATTGATAGGCGCGACTGAATTGTAATCCTTTGTTTAACTTCCCTTTATTAAAAAAAGCCACTTCCGCTATTATTGAAGATGTTCAAATAGAATCCAACGTGGGGGGTAAAGCCATTTTCCTCTAATACAATCACTAGTATTGAAACCACCCCACATCCAAGAACACTTCGAAAAGCGAGCGAAACAGTCAAGTCAATGGTCATCCATGGGTTCGATACCCAAGCGATCAAAGCTTATCTGTCTCGTTGGTGCTCCTGGTGGGCAAAAACAAATGCAGAATGGACTTATCAACAGCTATTAATCGAATTTATTCAAACCACTCATCAAGATGCCCTTAAAATCTTAGGGCAGGCTTTATATGATGACACGTTCAAAGAATTAAGAATGATTGCTAGGGCTGATAACGCATTCCTTGCTCAAGTGACTCTCTAAGTCCCGCAAGCTCATTTGTTTTTGCTCTACATAATTTTTCACAGCTCGCGGAGTGCCAGCCCGACCACCGAACGCCCGCGCTGGATCTACTGTAATAACTAAAAACAGCAAAATCAAAACCCAGCCCCGAATTAACTAGGAGCGGCGAGAAGAACTCTTCTCCACCAGATAGCTTGAGCAGCCTGCGAAATAAGCGCGGGGTATCTAATACACTGTGTACGCCAGAGCAATGCATTTGAGCATCATAGGCCGTCATCTGCCGCTGTACATAACCAATCACTTGTTTCCAAAATAGGTCGAGATTATCCCAATTACCTAAAGGGCTTAAGGGATAGAAATTATCGATATAAGCTTGATAAGCGGCAAGAAGATGTTGAAGATTAAAATGATGGCCGTGTGTTATCTCTTTTGGGCTGGTGATAATCTGCCTAAATTCTTCAATCGCCAATCGTCCTTGAGCGTCACCATTAATAATCGCACGCGCAATCTCATTATAAATCGCTTGAAGGTCTGCCGCAGGCGTCGTTTCAATGCCATTTGGAAACCATTCACGAAACTGCCTTAAGGCTTCTCTTATATCTAAATGTGGGAGCATCATTTTCCACATTGATGTATCCCCAGCACCAATCGCTCCTTGAAAGGGCGTTGCAATGATGGTTCTTCCTGAATAATCTTGGGCGCTTGTTTTCATGAAGAGCAACGTTGGATTTGCTTCTATCATGTCTTGAGCGTAACCCTCATCGCCTAAAATGACATGCTTTAATAGTCGTGCGCATGCAAGGTTATCACTCGCAAGTTGACGGAATGTTTTTGAAGTTAGCGAAAGATTATATAAATCTTTGGTCGTAAAAAAACTTGGACTAACACCTGAAAATAGGAGTGGCGTGGCCAATGTGGTTTCAATCAATAAGCGTGGCGGCTCAGCGCCACTAGCCATAGCTGCACCACTTTGGATTGGATTATCTCTTGATTGCATGTTTTTCTCCTAGCATGAATTCAAGTGATCAATTTCATCACAAAATTAGCTGATATTGAATATATTTGAGCATTTTATTTTCAACAAAACTTTATAATGCATGGCTTACACATGATTGTTTTGGAATAAATCTTTGCAGTTCAATAAATTCAGCGGTTGGTATTCTCATCAAACTTATGTCATTATTGGCATGTCTAGATAATAAAACTTCAAAAATACTTTACCTCACCATTCTTCCAAGTCAATTCAATGATTTCGCGACACCTACTAGGTTTTATCAACTGGGATCATTTAATTTAGATATACCTTTCACGGATGGGTTTTCGGGATTTTAGACGCATTGATTTTTCCGTTCATGCCGTCTTTAAACGCGAGTAATAGTCTACTCTATTGCGAGTTTTTAAAGACGGCATGAACGGAAAAATCAATCGCATAAAACCTGAAAACCCATCCGAGGAAGGTATGTCTAAACATCCAGTGGTGATACATCCTGGGAGTAATTAATACCTGGCATGCAAAAACCAAAGAGTTTTTCAAACTCTTCACGATAGCCCGCAATATCACTGACTGTTCCAAGATTGTCGGTATTAACAGAAGACCACAGCTCACGTACGGATTGTTGTATGTCTGGTGACAGCTCCCAATCATCCATGCGAATAAAACCATGTTCATCGCTGTCAATTTTATTCGGGGTTAATTTATCTCGGAACAAACGCACCATTTGTTCAATGGCACCTTCATGGGTGCCTTGAGTTTTCATTACTTTATACAACAAGGAAATGTACAAGGGTACAACGGGAATAGCCGCTGAAGCTTGAGTCACAATGGCTTTATTCATGGCAATAACCGCGGTACCTTGCACCGACTTGAGCATGGTATTTAATAAATTTGCGGTCTCATGTAAATGCGCTTTCGCCCGACCAATGGTCCCGTCTTTATAAATGGCATGCGTCATGCTTGGACCCACATAGGAGTAAGCTATTGTTTTAAACTGCGGTGCTAATACCTGTGCATCAAGCAAATCTTGTATCCACAGCGCCCAATCTTCACCGCCCATCACGGCTACCGTTTGTTTGATGTCTTCATCTGTCGCAGGTGTTATGGTAATTTCTTTTACCTCACCTTTAAAGGGCTCAACAGTTTTGGCAGTATAAGCTTTGCCAATGGGGTTTAGGGTTGAATTGAACACCTCTCCTGTAACTGGGTGAATGCGACGCGGTGAGGCCAGGCTGTAAATTACCAAATCAATCTTGCCCATATTTTTCTTGATCAAAGCAAGGGTTTCATCTTTTAACGACTGACTAAAAGCATCGCCATTGAGAGACTCTGCATACAAGCCGCGCGCCTGTGCGTATTTCTCAAAAGCACGTGTATTGTACCAACCTGGGGAGGCGGTTTTTTTCTCTGAAGGCTCTTTTTCATAAGAAATGCCTAAGGTATTTGCCTGCGAGCCAAAAGCACAGACTATCCGTGAGGCCAAGCCATAACCAGTGGAAGCACCGATTACCAGGACATTTTTGGGGCCTTTTATCGCACCTTGAGACAAGACATAATCGATTTGAGATTTTACATTGGCGGCACAGCCCTGTGGGTGGGCTGTGGTACAAATAAAGCCACGGATTTTAGGTTCAATAATCATGGGGGTAAACTCCAGCGTTACTTAAAAGTAAGCCCATCATACCCCTGCGGTTCATTCAACTCAAGATAGGCTTTAAAAACTGCCCCGTATAAGATTGTTGACACTGTGCGACTGTTTCTGGAGTTCCTATGGCGACAATACGCCCACCCTTATTGCCGCCCTCGGGGCCTAGATCAATTATCCAGTCGGCTGTTTTAATGACATCCAAATTATGCTCAATCACCACTATAGTATTGCCTTGATCGCGTAAGCGAAATAAAACGCTCAATAATTGTCTGGTGTCGTGAAAATGCAGGCCTGTTGTTGGCTCATCGAGAATATACAGCGTACTTCCCGTACCGCGCTTTGATAACTCCCGCGCCAATTTAATCCGTTGCGCCTCGCCACCAGAAAGGGTGGTTGCACTTTGTCCTAACCTGATATACGACAAGCCCACGTCTATTAAAGTTTGGCATTTTCTATAAATCACGGGAATGGCTGCAAAAAAAACACCGGCATCCTCTACCGTCATCTCAAGCAGTTCATGAATGTTTTTCCCTTTGTATTGAATTTCCAAGGTTTCTCTATTATAGCGTTTGCCCTGGCAGACATCACAAGAGACATAAATGTCCGGTAAAAAATGCATTTCCACCTTAATCAGGCCATCGCCCTGGCAGGCTTCACAGCGCCCACCCTTCACATTAAAACTAAACCGTCCAGGTTGATAGCCACGCGCACGCGACTCGGGCGTGCCACAAAATAAATCCCTAATATGAGTAAATAAACCGGTATAGGTTGCTGGGTTTGAACGTGGGGTGCGGCCTATGGGGCTTTGATCTATATCAATCACTTTGTCGCATAAATTCAGGCCAGTTAATTCGCGTATCTGACCAGGTATCAATAAATTGGCTCTGTTGAGGGTGTTGGCCGCAATAGGATACAGACTGTCATTAATCAAACTGGATTTACCCGAGCCCGATACGCCGGTAATACAAGTCATTAAGCCCAAGGGTATGCTCACATCTACATTTTGTAGGTTGTTACAAGAAACCCCTTTTAAATGCAGCATACGTGTGGCATCGACGGGCACGCGTGTGGCCGGAATGGCTATAGCTTGCTTGCCTGATAAATATTGGCCGGTTAAAGAGGCCGGGTTGTTCATCACTTCTTCGGCAGTACCAAAAGCCACTATTTCACCGCCATGCACCCCGGCACCCGGACCTATATCAAGCACAAAATCAGCGGTGCGTATGGCATCCTCATCATGCTCAACCACAATCACCGTATTGCCTTGATTACGCAAATGCAGCAATGTTTTTAATAAGCGGTCATTGTCTCTTTGATGCAAGCCTATGGAGGGCTCATCTAAAATGTACATCACACCAACCAGACCAGAACCAATTTGGCTGGCCAGACGAATGCGTTGCGCCTCACCTCCTGACAGGGTTTCAGCGCTGCGCGTCAAGGACAGGTAATCCAAACCAACATTCACTAAAAAGCCTAAACGTGCAATGATTTCTTTATTGATTTTTGCAGCAATATCGCCGCGGTATCCTGGCAGCTGTAATTGTTTAAAAAACTCATGGGCTTTGTCTATAGAGTAAGCTGACAGCTCGGGCAAGCTTTTATCGGCAACAAACACATTTCTGGCCTCGATGCGCAAACGTGCACCCAGACAGGTTGGACAAGGCCTGGATGACAAGTATTTAGACAGTTCCTCTCTGACCATGCCTGATTCTGATTCACGATAACGACGTTGCATGTTAGGAATGATGCCTTCAAAACTGTGTCGCTTTACCGTAAAGCCATCATTGGGTCGCTTGTAATGAAAGTCGATAACGTCTGTGCCACTACCATACAAAACAAGCTGCTGAATTTCTGCGGCTAAATCACAAAAAGCAGTATTGATATCAAAGCCATAATGACGCGCAAGAGAGTCCAACATGCTGAAATAATAAGATGTTCTCTTATCCCAGCCCCTGATTGCGCCTGCAGCCAAACTGGCGCAGGCATCATGGACTACCCGATCCGGATCGAAAAACTGATCTACCCCTAAGCCATCACAGGCAGGACATGCGCCCACAGGGTTGTTAAAAGAAAACAGCCGCGGCTCTAATTCGCCCAAACTATAACCACATTGAGTGCAAGCAAATTTAGAGGAAAATAAGAGCTCAGTAAAGGTTGCATCCATAGAGGCAACCAGAACAACGCCTTCAGCTAAATTCAGGGCATTCTCAAAAGACTCACTTAAACGCTGCGCCATTTCTGGCTTTACTTTAAATCTATCAACCACCACCTCTATGGTATGTTTGGTACGCAAACCCAGCTTAGGGGGTGCATCCAGTTCATAGATGGCGCCATCAATACGAGCCCGCACGTAGCCTTGATGCTGTAGCTGCTGCAGTAATTGTACATGCTCGCCTTTACGCTCACGCACTACGGGCGCTAAAATCATCACTTTACTGTCTGCTGGTAAAGCCAAAACCTGATCTACCATTTGACTGATGGTTTGCGCGTGCAAACTTACATGATGTACGGGGCAACGAGGCTCCCCAACGCGCGCATACAGCAGGCGTAAATAATCATAAATTTCAGTAATGGTACCTACGGTCGAGCGTGGGTTGTGTGAGGTTGCCTTTTGCTCAATGGAGATGGCTGGCGATAGGCCTTCTATAGAATCAACATCAGGCTTTTCCATCATGGACAAAAACTGGCGTGCATAGGCTGATAAAGATTCAACATAACGACGTTGACCTTCAGCATATAAAGTATCAAACGCTAAGGATGATTTGCCTGACCCCGATAAGCCTGTGATGACTATCAATTGGTTGCGAGGCAAATCCACGTCCAGATTTTTCAGATTGTGGGTTCTTGCCCCACGAATACTAATAGTATGATGCATAAATTCGATCTATCTCTGCTATAATCAAGAAACAAACTTTTCATTTCAAATAACGCAGGATGCGACAAATGAAATCTCCTTTACGATGCATGCTGGTGCTGCTGTCTTTATTAAGCCTCTCAACCATAACCTTGGCTGCAACCAACAATGAAATACGCACTTGGGATAAAAAAGTACTTTTAGAGACCCTGTCCGTAAGTGACACACTCAAAACTGGTGAATTGGCTAAAAAAGTCAGTGCTTATTATACTCATAATGCCTGGCATGCTGTCGTTAACTTTCTTGGTGTGCATATGGACGCGGTGCACCAACAACACCTCACCCTGCATCCTATTTTTAATGCCGAACCTACAATAGTGGAATCGGGTGTACTACTGGGATTTAATTATTGGCGGGTCAATCAAACTGTATCCATACCAGAACTGGATTGTATCATTGACTTCTCTCTATTAATTCATACCGTCAAATCAACTGTCAGTGGCTCACCTTACATAATACAAAGTATGAACATAAAGATTAGGCACGACCGATAGTTCCTTTGCGGGCTGCGATTTTGCCTCAGCAGCCCCATGCTGTTTCTTAGCCATGAAACCGGTGGGTTACACCTATTGGTCGGGCTCTTTTTTCAATATATTCGATGATTTTACCTGCAATATTAATAGCGGTGGCTTTTTCTATACCCTCAAGTCCTGGTGAAGAATTAATCTCTAACACTAAAGGACCATGATTGGATCGTATTAAATCCACACCAGCAACTTTCAAGCCCATTGTTTTGGCGGCATTGATAGCAATTGCTCGTTCTTGGGGTGACAACTTCACTTTCTGTGCCTTACCGCCTTGATGCACATTAGCACGAAACTCACCTTCTTTGGCTTGTCGCTTCACGGCTCCAACAACTTTATCACCGATAACAAAACACCTAATATCCGTACCACGAGACTCTTCAATAAATTCTTGTACTAAAATATTGGCGCGCATTTCCTTAAAGGCATTAATAATGCTCACCGCTGATTGATGGCTGTCTGCTAAAATAACACCTTTGCCCTGAGTACCCTCTAACAGCTTTATTACTAACGGCGCACCACCTACCATGCGCACCAAATCCTCAGTGTCATCAGGTGATTGAGCGAAACTGGTGAGTGGCATGGGTATGCCTTTACGGGCCAACAGTTGCAAGGAACGAAATTTGTCCCTGGAGCGAGAAATAGCAATGGATTCATTGACGGTATAAATGCCCATGGTTTCCAAATGACGCAAAACTGCCGTGCCGTAAAAGGTAGTAGACGCTCCAATTCTTGGAATAACCGCATCGTAATGAGGCAATTCTTCGCCACCTCTATAGTGAACTTTAGGGCAGGAAGCCGCAACATTCAGATAACAGTATAAGGGGTTAATAATATGAACTTCATGCCCGTGCGCCTCCCCCTCAGCTTTTAATCGCTGATGTGAGTACAAATTAGGGTTAGTGGCTAATATCGCAATTTTCATTGATTATTCGATCCTAAGAGGTTAATGATACATAGTCCTTAACGAGTAAGTCAGCATAATGAGGTGTTGTAAAAAATGCATTTAACTCACCTTGTGGATTAAACAGCATCACTGCACCACCATGCTGAATATCATAATTTTGACCATCAACACCGTCCTTATTGACAATTTTCGCATAAGCAATACCCATTTCATGAGCCATTGCCTGAATCGAGTCTTCGTCTCCTTTCGCACCATAAAACGTAGCATGAAAAGAGGTTACATAATGGCCTAATTTATCCAAATCATCGCGGTCTGGATCTACCGACACCATCACCACATGGGGTAAATTTTTAACCTGTTTTTTCTCTAGCAGGCGGTACATTTTACCCAATTCAGCCATAGTAGTCGGACAAAGAGAACTGCAATTAGTGAAGCCAAAAAAAACCAGAGTCCAATTGCCCAGCAAACTGGAATTATTAAATGGTTTTTGATCGATGCCCATTAAAGAGAATTGATTTACTGTTTTGGGATGCTCAAGGTAAGTCCCATGGAATTGAGCCACATCAATTTTATTAGAATAAACTTGATGTACCACAAAAATCCCAATAAATAAGGCGGCAATACCTAATAAAATGGCAACTGTAATAGTAACACCATTTTTTTGCACATTCATGATACTTCCTTACACATAATGATCTACCAATAAAAATAAAAACATCAACATCAAATAGACAATTGAAAACCTAAAAACCTGCATGGCAACTGCTGCTTTTTCAGAATGGTACAGTTTATGGGACCAAAACAAGAAGCGTGCGCCAAGGACCAAAGCAGCAATTAAATAAATACTACCACTCATGCCAACAATAACAGGCAAAATACTCACTACAACTAATAACACAGTGTATAAATAGACATTTAATTTAGTATATTGAATACCATGAGTAACTGGCAACATGGGAATTTGCGCATGTCTATACTCCTCAAAACGATAAATTGCTAAGGCCCAAAAGTGTGGCGGGGTCCAAGTGAAGATTATCAATACCAGCAATAAAGCTTGTGGATCCAGGTGATTGGTCACTGCAGTCCAGCCTAATAACGGTGGTGCTGCGCCGGCTAAGCCGCCTATCACAATATTTTGTGAAGTAGCGCGTTTCAAATAGCCTGTATAAACGCCAGCATAACCTATTAGAGTCAAAAAGGTAAGCAAGGCTGTCAATTTATTGACAAAAAAAGTCAATATCATTAAACCGGAAACCCCCATAATGGCAGCAAACCATAAGGCCTGGGTTACTGAAACCCGACCATGAGCTACCGGTCTTTTTTGGGTTCTCGCCATAATAGAATCAATACGCCGGTCTACTAAATGATTGATGGCAGCGGCACTGCCTGCACACATTCCTATGCCAACCAAGGCAGAACAAACTAAATACAAATCAATCCAGCCTGGCGCTGCGAGGTACATCCCGACCACAACCGTCAACAGCATCAGCAAAACAACTCGCGGCTTACACATCTCGACGTAATCGCGCCAATCAATAGGCAAATTCTTCACCGTCTTACTAGACATAAGCCTGTCTCCCCCGAGTGAAATGCAGCGTGCTAAATACGGTGGCTAACAGCAGTGCTGCCACCCCATTATGAGCTACTGCGGCCTTTAGCGGTAAGAAGTAAACGACATTCGCAATCCCTAAAGTAAATTGCACCAATACCAATAAAGCCATTAGCTTTGCTGCTGTTTTTAGAGGACGAAAGTTGGTTTTAGATGCCATGAGTACTGCCAGCGACAGAATATAAAGTGCCGTTAACACGGCACCTACTCTATGGATAAATTGAATGGTTATTCGAACATTATTGTCCAATAGACCACCTTGATAGTTGGCACCTACTGTCGAAAAAAGATTGAAGCCTTTGGCAAAATACAAATCAGGCAACCAAACACCATTACACCTTGGGAATCCAATACAGGAGATGCCCGCGTAATTTGAGCTAACCCAGCCTCCTAAAGCAATCTGAAAAAAAACAACAAACACCGCCAAACGCAACCATGGACGCCACTGAGGCAAGTCTTGACCCAGCAAAGGACTCATCTGCAAACAAAACCGACTCAAGCAAGCAACGAGTACCATGCCACCCAGCAAATGTCCCATCACTACTATGGGTAATAATTTAAGCGTTACGGTCCACATGCCTAAGGCGGCCTGAAACAGCACCAAAATCAATAAAGCCACGGGAATATGCCAAGGTAATTGGTCGCCTTGACAGCGTTTGCGTATGACAGACAAGCCTATAAAAAAAATCAGTAAGGCCAAAGAGCCCGCAGCATAACGGTGTATCATCTCCGTCCAGGCCTTTGTTGCTACAATGGGCGCTTGTGGATACAGCGTTTGTGCTTCTTGCAGTCCAGCCCCCGCGCTGGGGAGCACCATGTGCCCATAACATCCAGGCCAATCAGGACAACCTAGACCCGCATTGGTTAATCGCGTATAAGCACCTAACATAACAACCAAGAAAGCAAGCAAGAACGCAATGGCAGCTGCCCAACGTATTGTTTTATTCTGCATGAGATTAACCACTTTTCGTTTGTGTTGTATTCAATAAAAGCTTCAAATCGGCATAAACATTATTTGGATTTACCTGAATTTGATAGCTGAGAATTAAGTAATTATCTGGATTGGCGATAAATACCGCTGCGGTAGTAGGTAAAACAGCCTGTAATTTATTTGCCAAGAGGGACAAGTGTACCACATGATAATCCCGATCTTTCAACCAAGATTTATTTTCTTCAGTTAACAGGGGCGATTTTTCACCAAGAATCAACCACTGATCTACATAATACAGCTTGCGTCCTAGGGCCAAGCGCACTCTGGCCAGGGTATCCAGCTGATTCATGCAAGCCGTGCTACAAGCGCCTGGGCTCCAGATAACGATACGCCATTTGTGCTGCGCATCCAGAACGTCTAGAGCCAGAGGCGGGCTAAGTAAGTTGCCTTTATTCACAGCAGCAGCTCTTAACCAGCTTGGATGCTGATAAAAAAAGTAGGCCGTTACCCCGGGAGCCACAAACATTAAGGCTAAGAGCAATAAAATATAATAATTAGTTGTTTTGTTCTTCATCTTGTTTCTTCAAATTCAAAGCGATAAATATAATAAGAATCACCAGTGCCATGACAAACCATTGTAGTGCATAGGCTAAATGCCGCTGCGCAGGCATGGATACTATCGCCCATTCACGCACAAATCCGTCTGCATCTTGTTGGTCGAGGCGCATAATAAACGGATATGTCTTTTTTTGCAAAATTGAGCCTAGCAATTTTACATCCAAGCGCTCCAGAATGGTTAGTTTATTTTCTTTTTCTTCGACACCTGGTCCTAAAAGCCATTGATTTTGGCTTGGATAATAAGCACTGCCATGCAGTTCAACCAAGCCCTTAGGGATCTTGATGTCTGGAAAGGCGCGTCGCATGCCGTCACCTAAAACCCATCCTCTATCCACCATAACAACAGCGCCATTAGACAGGAGTAGGGGGGACAGTACATCATAACCAAATTGGTGCTGGTGGTGTTGGTTGTCAAATAAAAACACATCTGCCAAATAATGCCCTGTCAGTCTTATCCGTTGATACTGCTGGGGTAATGGTAGTGCGCCATCCCAATCAACAGGCTCTTGCTTGGCTTGCGCTATTTCAGCAGCGACCATCAGCCTTTTTTCATCTGCGCGTTGAATTTGCCAAAATCCAAGACGAATAAACAATGAGATAAATAAGGCTGCAAGAACAATCATCAGCCAACTGGGGGTGAAACGAACTTTAAAACAGGTTAGACTAGGCATCGTTTATTCGTTACTCAATGAGTTAGCTCTATCTGGAGTTAGCAATAGCGGAAGTATAACAAATGTTCACTAAATTCTGCATTATTTTTGTCATGATTATTATAGCGGGTTCATTAGCCAGTGGCTTAGTATTTCTCATTCGTGATACTGGTGACAGCAACCGAACGGTAAAAGCATTAACGTTAAGAATAGGCATTTCACTCACTTTATTTATATTTTTGTTACTTGCCTTTAAGTTTGGGCTCATTAAACCACATGGAATTTAATGGTATCTTAGGAGTTATTATGCGTTTTTTACTTATTGGCTTGACTTTTTTTTATGGCAGCGTGTACGCAGATACCATAGACAATTACATGAATATTGTAAATAATATTCCTCAAATGGAAATTAAAGCCGATCCACAAGCCCAAGCATGGGCCAGTTCAGCGCGACATGTTCTTACTATCACTTGTGAAAGTATTGCAGAAACCATAACGCAAGCGAATGAAACTGCAACCAGTCAAGGCAAACCTATGTATTGCCTGCCTCTGGGTGTACAACTTAATTCAATTGTTTTAAATGAGCTGATTCAAAAAACCTATAAAGAACTCTCGAGTCAACAAAGTGATAAAGGGAAAATGACGGTCTCGCAAATCGCCTGGTTGGGAATCAACAAACAATATCCCTGTCAATCAACCTCTGGCTCTCTTAATGAAATTGTCCATGTTGCCGCAATAAATTAAGGGGAAAAACCACCTGCAACAAGACGCATGTGGTTTCGCCATACCGCTTCAGTGCAAACCTTTTTTTATGACACAGCGCGATTTAAGGCTTCTCTGGCTAAAGTCAAACGCTTGTCAATCTCACCGACTTCCTTTTGCACACTTAAAATGGCTACAGCATCAGCACCCAATTTCATCTGTTCCAGGGTTTTCATCATAGATTGTTGCTGCATCAGCAAGAGGTTGATGTCACTTTCAAGTGCTTGTAGCCATTGTTGGCGCGTGCTTAACATTTTTACACCAAAATGCCCGCGCTCTAGCACTTTGTTCCTGCGGCTGTGTCTTTGGTATAAGATAACCAAGGTATTTATTTTTTTTTGAATTTGTTGCGCGAGATAAAACGCACTTGCTTCATGTTTTTGTTTTGATAATACTTGGATGTCTGCTTTAATCTCATCGATACATTTGCGACCTGTAAGCTCAAAATTCGATCTAAACAGGCCTCTTGGTATGCCATGGCTTAAAAAAGCAGAGCCCAAGCCATCAACTTTCCATTCCAACTCAGGCAGACGCGCAGACAGAGTTGCTAATAACTCATTGAGATAATCCATCTAGACTCCAGTGAACACTTAAGCCTACACCAGAATTTTAATGTGCGCCGGGCTGCCTTTTCTTGATTGCAACCAGGTACTGACAAAGGGCGGTGCGCACATAAAGAGCAAACCAAAAATCAAAGTTAACTCGTAACGATTGGTACTGCCTACATTAATCCCCTCTGGCGGGATAAAACTAACTGCTAAGGTAACCAACACACCAATAATACCAATACTTGCAACAAAGAGCATGCCCAATAAGCCACCAGAAATTTTAAAAGGTCGGTGGTGAGCTGGAGCCGCCAAACGTAATTTAATGGCTGCAGCAAACATAATAAAATACATGAGCATGTACAATTGCGCGGCTAAGGCTGTGAGCAACCAATAAGAACCATTCACACTAGGCATGAATAAAAATAAAGCGGATAAGACCGTAACTATAATTGCTTGCATGAGCAACATCACAACCGGTGCACCTTTGGTGTTAGTGCGCTGAAAAAATTCAGGTAAATTACCATCTTCAGCTGCAACTAATAGCCCCTTAGTAGGCGCTATAATCCAATTACTAACGCCACCCAAGCCACCTAATACCAACATGACCGCAACCACAGGCATCATCCACAGCATATGGTAGTTCATAAAAAATGCTTCAAACGCTTGCATAATGCCAGCGACTAAATTGATGTCTTTACCAGGCACAACCACTGCAATAGCTAGAGAGCCAAAAATTAAAGTGCTTAAAATAATACCTACTGAGAAAATCAATGCCCGAGGAAAAGCATGCTGAGGATTATTAACATCATTGGCATGCACGGTGGCAATCTCTATACCACAAAAAGACATTATAATTGCAGTTAAAGACACCCACATGGATTTATCCGCCAGATGGGGGACTATACTGGGAATGTCAAAATTGATTTGCAGCGGATTCCCCTGCGTAATCCAGGCAGCACCTAAGCCAATAATCAAAGACATAGGCAACAGTAATCCAGCCAAAGAGCAAATAGAGCTAAACCATGAGGAAGAACGCATGCCATGCAAATTCAATACGGTTGCACCCCAAAAACAAGTGACGATAACCGCCCAAAGAAAATAAGGATTGGCGGTCAATGTTGGATTGATTAGATAGCCTATAGTGCCTGCAACAAAAGACAGAATGGTTGGATACCAGATTACATTTTCTATCCATTGCAACCAAATGGCTAAAAATCCAACCTTTTTACCAAAAGCTTCTCTTACCCAAATGTAGATACCGCCCTGTTTTGGCCAACCAGAAGACAGCTCTGCTGAAACCAGAGCAGTCGGGATTAAAAAAAATAAGGCGCCCAACATAAAATAAAAAATGAGCTGACTGCCAAACAACGCTGTTGCAGGCAAATTACGAATACTGTCTACGGAGCCCACGGTAATCATAGTAAGACTAAAAACAGTTAATGTGTGCTTCTTATTGCTCATTACATTCCTTTAGATTCGGTAGGTTTGGTTTGGGATCATGACCGCACTAAATGTGATTATATAAAATTAAGCTTAAGGAAACCTTAATAATCGAACAAAAAACAAACAAAATTTCATTGAAACGGTCACTAAGGTGACAAGATCCAAGCAATAATGTATGGGAGGGCGCAGTGTACACGAAATCGATAAGCATATTGAAGAGATATTTCCATGAATGATACACCAATTGCCTATTTGCTGCACCGCTACGATGCTAATTTAATGACCGAGAACGCTAAGGAGCGTGTCATTATGTCGGCTTGATCGCACCTTTAAAATGCGTTATTGTTCAAGTTATTAGTACCAATTTTATCGCGGAACCTTACCGCAACTAACAGGGTTTGTCATGAAACATGTTTAAATCTTTTTTTCTTGTAGGTGGCGCTGGGTTTATAGGGTCGCATTTTATTGATGCTTATCTTAAAGATAGCTTGGTGCAAAAAGTCACTGTCTATGATAATTTTTCTACTGGTAAAGAAGCGCATTATCAACAGCATCTGCACGATGCGCGTTTTTCTGTTGTCAGAGGTGAAATCGCATCAAGCGCTCAACTAACACAAGCCATGCAAGGTCATGATGTGGTCATGCATTTTGCGTCTAATGCAGATATTTCCAAAGCAATAGCCAGCCCAAGTATCGACTTTCATGAAGGCATTTTTTTAACACACCAGGTATTAGAGTCTGCTCGATTAACGGGAGTTAAACGGCTCCTCTATACTTCGGGCAGTGGTGTTTATGGTGATGTAGGTGATTTGGCGAGCTCCGAAAACCAAGGCAACATGCATCCCATTTCAACCTATGGTGCCAGCAAATTGGCTGGAGAGGCTTATATTTCCAGTTATTGCCACATGTTTGGTCTCAGCGCTTGTATTTTTCGTTTTGCCAACGTGGTTGGTCCCAGACAAACCCATGGTGTTGGCTATGATTTTGTAAACAGCTTGTCTAAGAACCAGAGCAGCTTGCATATCTTGGGTGATGGCTCGCAAAGCAAATCTTATATTTACATTCAAGACATTGTGCGGGCGGTTTTGCTGGCAAATGAGACAATGCAGGGCTCCTTTGAAGTCTATAATGTTGCAACCAATGACGCCATTACCGTTTATGAGATAGCCCAAGTGGTTGTGGCCTGTATGGGATTAGAAAACCAAGTTTCGTTTACGTTCACAGGTGGTGACAGGGGCTGGAAAGGTGATGTTCCTGTGGTGCGACTGAATACCGATAAGATGCGTTCTTTAGGATGGGACTGTAAGTACAACTCTGAACAAGCGATTACAGCAGCTGCGTACGCAATGTTAGGGAGCTGATTTATGATTGGTATCATCGGTGCAGGACCCTCCGGATTAGCCCTGGGTCTTTTTCTTAAAGACGCACATGAACTTTTAGAAAGCACCGATCAGGTCGGTGGTCATGCATCGTCTTTTATGGAGCAGGGGTTTACCTTTGATTATGGCCCGCATATTTTGTTTTCCAGAGATCAAAAAATACTGGATTTTATCGTCGCGACCTTAGGCGAAAATGTGAACCAATGCCGACGCAATAATAAGATCTCTTTTAAAGACAAATTAATTAAGTATCCATTTGAAAATGATTTGCACGCACTTCCTTTGGAAGACAATTTCGAATGTATTCGCGACTTTATTTTTAATTCCAACCAACAACGATTCCCCGCGCCGAAAAACATGCGTGAATGGTTTCTAAAAACATTTGGTGATGGCATCTGTTCTAAGTATTTATTTCCTTATAATGAAAAAATATGGAATATTCCTGTTGAGCAACTGTCCATGGCCTTGGCGGATAGAATTCCCAAGCCCCTTGCAGAAGACATCCTGCGCTCTTCACTGGGCTTTAGTACCGAAGGGTATTTGCATCAGCTGTACTACCATTACCCAAAATCGGGTGGTTATCAGGCAATTTGTAATTCATGGAAAAAAGCACAAGCCATTACCTATCAGTTTACAGTGAAGCGCATTCAAATCACCAAGCCTGGTAGGATTCGAGTGATTGATGCCAGTGGTCATGCTCGCGAATACTCAAGAATAGTCAGTACCATGCCGGTTCATGAACTGATAGATACTCTCGATTGTGTTATTCCTGAGCACATTCAGGATGCAATTGACAAGCTCATTGTTAATCCCATGTTTGTTATTTCTTTTGGCATTCGTGGTGTTGATCCCAATCAATATACGGCCGTGTATTTTCCTGAAGCTGAGTTTTGGGTCAATCGTATCAGTTACCCTGGTACTTTTTCATCGGAAAATGCACCTTTAGGGCATTGGAGTCTGCAAGCCGAGATCACTTGTGCCAAACATTCAGCTCTTTGGGATAAAACCGTGGCTGAGATTTTAGCCCATACAAAACAAGGCCTACAACAACGGGGGTTGTTGCCGGCAGATGATAGGATTGTTTTAGAACGGGTTGATAGGATAGAGCGCTCCTATATTGTTTATGATGTGGGCTACGAAGACCATGCCAACATGGTACGTGAGTGGTTTTCGACATTGGGTATTGATTTATTGGGTCGTTTTGGCTTTTTTGAATATATTAATATAGACATGGCTGTGGACAGAGCCATTAAACTTGCAATCAAGCTAAATAACGACCATGGCGATTTAGAACAATTGGCAACAGATTATCTTGCACGTGCTTTGAATACGATCAATTCAGACATGATGCATATGAATTTAAAATAATACTGGGAATATTGTGGATTTAATAGGCTCACGCGTTACTGTCGCAATGATTAGTATGAATGAAGAAGCATCAGTCGCTACGGTCATTCAAAAAATTCAAAACGCCATTCCTGGCGCTGAAATATTACTGGTGGATTCCAGCCATGATCAGACCGCTGTCATTGCTGCAAAACTGGGTGCCAGAGTCATCCGTCAATTCCCGCCCCAAGGCTATGGCTTGGCAATGATGACGGCCTTACGGGAGAGTACGCGCGAAGTGATAGTGACCTTGGATTGTGATGACACCTATCCTGCCGCTAAAATCCCTGAGCTTGCCGCACTTCTTCTTGATAATGGTTATGATGTGGTTGACGCATCACGCCTTCAACACAAACCTGTGGCAATGCCCTGGTTGAATTATGTTGCTAATGTGTTTTTTGCATGGATAGCAACGGCACTGTTGTTGAGAAAATTAACTGATTTGCACAGTGGTATGCGTGTTTATCGTAAGAGCATGATTGATGAGATGTCTTTTGTAGCCGCAGGTGATGCCTTGCCTGTGGAGTTACTGTTAAAGCCTATTGTCTGTGGTTATAAAGTACATTCTGTGTTCATTGATTATCATGAACGCATTGGACAAAGTAAAATGCGGCCATTAAAAAGTGCCTGGTGGACCTTAAAAAGAATCATTAATGTTCGTTGGCAATACCCCCTGAATAAAAGAGAGCCCTAGTGAATAACTTCATCTTATCCCTGACACAAAAACGTGTCGTTTTCACCGTGAGACTTTCTTATAGAGTCCGATATTTTATAGGCTCTTGTTTTCATTTCTTGCTCAAATGCTTAAGAGTAGAGCTTCGTGGCCGCAGCGAGCATAGCACCTTGATTGCAAATGCGACTTACAGTCCTTGGCGAGTAGACAAACCATTTCAAGAAGTGATGCTAAAGATGTCTTCTTACTCACTGCTGGATGAGATGCGTTTGTACGAACTGTGGCAGCTCGCTAATCAAGTGCATGCTTTATCGGGAGATGTCATAGAAGTGGGTTGTTGGCGTGGTGGCGCTGGCTGCATGATTGCAAAACGGATAGCGCAACATTCTGGCAGCGAAAGGGTGTTTTTGTGTGATACGTTTCAAGGTATGGTTAAAGCCAGTTCAGCAGACACCTTTTATCATGGTAATGAGTTGGCGGATACCAGTGAGCAGATGGTCGCCGATTTAGCAGCACAAATGGGTTTGCAAAACATCAGCATTCTTGCCGGTATTTTTCCTGAAGAAACAGGCGCTCAAATCAAGGATCATTTATTTAAGTTTGCACACATCGATGTTGATGTTTATCAAAGTGCGCGAGATGCGTTTGAATGGTTGTTGCCCCGATTGGTAAATGGTGCTGTGGTTGTTTTTGATGATTATGGTTTTGCATCAACACCAGGTATTCGCCAATATATTGATGAATTACAGGGCAGAACGGAGCTGGTTATCATCCGAAATTTAAATGGCCAAGCGGTCATTATAAAACGTTAGGGAACGCCTCCATGCCGAGCAGTGCTCTGTTGCAATCAAATCGCTCTTATTATTGGCTGCTTGGCATGGTTTGCCTAACTTATCTGGTTTTGCAATGGTGTTTAATATCTTATGGTCTCTTTTCTAAAGATGACTTCTGGCTTGCGTACCACCTTAGTGCTTATAAATCAGGGTTGCCGTATCGGGATTTTACGCCCTATAAATCAGTGCTTGGTTATTATGTTTTTCTGCTCCCCATGGTGGTTTTTCATGGTGTCATAACGCCATTGTTATTTACTAAGGCCTGGATAGCGCTTCTTAACGCCTCTTTTTTATTCGGCGCAGCTGTCGTTTCTAAAAAATATTTTTCTAAAGCAGCCATTTTGACCACGCTGGTCATCCTCATTTTTACACCAACCTTTTTTGCATATTCTGCAGAAATTCGCGTTGATTTACTGGCCTATTGGCTTTGTTTAATCAGTGTTCTGCTGGTTTTTGATAAAAAACATCTTGTAGCGGGTATCTTACTGGGCTTGGGATTTCTTATTTGCCAAAAAGCAGTGTTTTATTTTATTGCAAGCAATTTGGGCTTTGTGGGACTTTTTGTGCTGTCTAATCGCAGCTTAAAAATGCTAAAAAACGTGGTCTATTTTAATATGGGTGTCTTTTTGACCGTGTTTTTTTACGTTGTTTTTTGGTCCTGTTATTCTAATATGAGTGTTGTGCTAAAAAGTTTGTTTTATGAGCCGTATTTACTTTTTTATGGTGTTGATTGGTACGCGCCTTTACGGGCTCAATATTGGGCTTTTATCATTACTAACAGTTACGTCATAGTACTGTTATGGCCATTGACCTTTATCGGCTTACTTATATTACCCGCAAAAAATAAAATTTTTATTCTCCTGTATTCATTAGTACTGTTATTTTTTACTGTTTCCAACAAGCAACCCTTTTATTATTACCCCATAGCTGCAGTCCCAGCCATCTTCATTCATTTCTCAGCATTTTTCTCCGCTTTTTATGCACGATATTATGTTGCAACTACGAATAAGGCCGGCATCCAGGATGCAAGCATTTTTATGCTGGCACTGGCGATCATGTTAACTGCTGCAATCGCATCATCACAGTTTGTTATTAACCTGCCGAAATACAGTGGACGCTATCAAAAATCAATAATTCATTTAATGGACCAGTTATTAACCGATGGCGATGGCTATATTGCTGGCGTACCTTTGTTGCTGGACAAGGAACAGCCGGTTCCAGGATTAAAACATCTAGTCGGACCTTCAATTGGCTATATGACCCATCCTTCAGAAAAATTACGCGCTGTATTAACGTCTGATTCACAGTATTTGACCCCAGTTACTGTTCCGCTACTTATAGAGTCAATTAAAAAGGCACCCGTTAAATTTTATGTAGACAACAACCGGTTCCATTTTTTACCTAAGGCAATACACCGCTATTTGGATACGCAATACCAGCATTTTTGGGGAAGTATTTTTCTTTATGCGCCCAAAATTCAGGCAGGTCAGCAAAGCATTAACATCAAATTCTCTGGAGACTATGAGGTTGATGCTGATGCGGTGGTATCTATTGATAACAAGCAGTATGCACCAAAATCCATCATTACCCTGGCCCGGCAACAATATGTATCTGATTCTGGTGCGGCGTACCGATTAAAATTGATTCCAAACCAGGTTAAGGGCTTTTTAGAGCCTAACTATCAAAAAAATCAATGGAAAATAATGCTATATTGATTTCAATTTGATCCCTTACACCTCGAAAAGAATAAAAATAAAAGAAACTAAGCTGGTGTTACCCTTATCGCTCTGTGCTATAGTAGGCGTTTTTTTCAGGTATTATTTATATGTTTGATAACTTAACCGAACGTTTGACCCGCACCTTTAAGCATTTGCGTGGACAGAGTCGTTTAACTGAAGACAATATACAGCAAGCTTTGCGTGAAGTCAGGCTGTCACTGATTGAGGCTGATGTAGCTCTGCCCGTTATTAAAGAATTTATTGAACAAGTAAAACAAAAAGCCTTAGGCCAAGAAGTTTTAACCAGTTTAAATCCAGATCAAGCCTTTATTAAAACCGTTCATGATGAATTAATTCATGTGATGGGTGATGAGCGAGCTGAACTGGATTTTAAAACCCAGCCACCGGCGGTGTTTTTATTGGCGGGCTTACAGGGCTCCGGTAAAACGACCAGTGCTGCCAAACTGGCTCGCTATTTAAAAGAAACTGAAAATAAAAAAGTAATGTTAGTCAGTGTTGACGTTTACCGGCCTGCTGCAATCCAACAACTCAAACTGTTGGCTGAGCAGATAGGTGTCGCTTTCTTCCCCGCAGAAGCGAAGGAACTGCCTTTAAGCATCGCTGAAAAAGCCCTCGACAGTGCTAAAAAGAACTATATGGATGTTCTGATTATCGATACTGCTGGCCGCATGCATATTGATGCAGAAATGATGGGTGAAATCAAAGCGCTGCATCAAGCAGTTAAACCAATAGAAACCTTATTTGTCGTCGACAGCATGACTGGGCAAGACGCAGCCAATACGGCAAAAGCATTTCATGAGGCATTACCACTAACTGGGGTTATCCTCACAAAAACTGATGGTGACGCCCGCGGTGGTGCAGCACTTTCAGTAAGAAAAATCACTGGGCAACCCATTAAATTTATAGGCAGCGGTGAAAAAGTAGATGCTTTAGAACCCTTTCACCCGGAACGTATTGCCTCAAGAATACTGGGAATGGGTGATATACTTACTCTGATTGAGGAAGTAGAGCGCAAGACAGACAAACAAGCCAGCGAAAAACTGGCGAAAAAACTGCAGAAAGGCAAAGGTTTTGATCTGGAAGATTTTAAGCAACAATTGCTACAAATGAATAATATGGGCGGCATTAGTGGTATGATGAGCAAATTACCTGGCATGAATCAGATGCCACAAAATGCCATGAAGCAAGTTAATGACAAAGCCATGGGTCAAACTATAGCCATTATCAACTCCATGACGCCTAAAGAGAAACGCATACCCAAACTTATTGTGGGCTCACGTAAAAAACGGATTGCTCTTGGATCTGGAACACAAATACAAGATGTAAATCGATTGTTAAAACAATTTGATCAAATGCAGAAAATGATGAAAAAGTTTACCAAGCCTGGCGGAATGCAAAAAATGATGCGAGGAATTGGTGGTATGACTGGGATGAAAGGTATGTTTCCAGATGATTTAAAATAATTCGCAAGAATTACTTCACATGTCGAGTTAATTTTCGTACAATACACGGCATTTTTATGGATTATGACAGAACTGATTTTTTTTTAGAGCAAGCCAGACTATTGGTTTTGATGCTAAAAAGGAACAAGTTCTTAATCAAAATCCTAAGTAACCACTCTAGAGCAGAGGAAAACAATGGTCGTTATACGTTTATCACGCGCTGGCGCAAAAAAGCGTCCTTTTTATCACATGGTTGTTACTGACAGCCGCAAACGTCGAGATGGCAGTTCCATCGAGCGTATTGGCTATTTCAACCCAGTAGCACGTGGACAAGAAGTCAGACTCCACTTAGAAGTAGAAAAACTAAAACACTGGCAAAGTGTAGGTGCGCAATTATCAGATAGAGTTAGTGCTTTAGTTAAAGAATTTAATAAAGGCACAGCTGCTAACTAACGTGAATAATCAAGCGAAGTGGGTAGTAATAGGTCGCTTTGGGCGACCGCACGGCATTAAAGGATTTGTTACAGTTCAATCCTTTACTGAGCCGCGTGACAATATATTGCAGTATACTGACTGGCATGTCTCTTTAAATAAGACATGGTTGCCTATTAAGCTGTTGTGTGTTGAAACACATGTCAAAGCCATTATTGCGCAAGTTGAAGGTTATTCTGAGCGTGAGTTGGTAGCGAAGCTCACTAATGCAGAGATAGCAGTGCATCAAGAGCAGCTTGCAGTGCTTAAACCCGGTGAGTATTATTGGCACCAGCTTATTGGCATGACTGTGGTTAACCAACAGGCTGAACCCTTTGGGGCAGTTGTTGAGATTATGCCCACAGGTGCGAATGATGTGCTGGTAGTGCAAGGTGAAAGAAGGCATTTAATACCGTATTTACTTGGCCAATATATAATAGACATCGATAACAGTCAGAGAGTGATTACAGTAGACTGGGATATGGATTTTTAGGTGACCCATCATCTTGGCGTAATCAGCTTAATACCTGAAATACTGGAAAGCTTAAACTATGGCATTTCAGGCCGGGCTATAGAGCAAGGTTTGGCCAAAGTTGACCACTGGAATCCAAGAGATTGGGCTTCTAGACCCTATAGACAGGTCGATGACAAACCTTACGGTGGTGGGCCAGGAATGGTCATGATGTATGAGCCTTTGCATGAAGCCGTAACGCATGCACGCAGTCAAATGCCAGCTCACTGTAAAACGATTTATTTAAGCCCACAAGGTAAAGTGATTCATCAAAGTGACTTAAATAAAATAGCAAAAGATCATCAACCGCTGCTGTTTATTGCGGGGCGCTATGAGGGCATTGATGAACGTATTATAAGTCAGCACGTGGATGAGGAATGGTCACTAGGTGATTTTGTTTTAAGCGGTGGTGAATTGGCTGCCATGGTGTTTATTGATGCGATTATTCGCTTAATACCAGGCAGTCTCGGGCATCTTGGTTCAGCAGAGCAAGATTCATTTATGAATGGTGTGCTAGACTGTCCTCATTACACCCGCCCCGCAAGCATTAATGGGTTAGATGTACCTCCTGTTTTATTGGGTGGTAATCATAAAAAAATAGAGCAATGGCGCAGAAAACAAGCCTTAGGAAAAACCTGGCGTGTGCGTCCAGAGCTACTTGAAAAAGTACAATTAAGTGAGACAGACAAGCAGTTGCTTGATGAATTTAAGAACAAGGTGAGTCCTATTAAGGATGAACCAATCTGAGGAGTAGTCCATGACTAATATTATTGACGAATTAAATGCTGAGCAAATGCAAGGTAAAGTAATTCCTGAGTTCAATCCAGGCGACACCGTACTGGTTCAAGTAAAAGTAATTGAAGGAACTCGTGAGCGCTTACAAGCCTTTGAAGGTGTGGTTATCGCAAAACGCAACCGCGGTTTGAACTCTGCCTTTACTGTACGTAAAATTTCGCACAACGTAGGTGTTGAGCGTGTATTCCAAACTTACAGCCCAATAGTAGACAGCATCACGGTTAAAAGACGTGGTGATGTACGCCGTGCAAAACTATATTACCTGCGTAATTTGGCTGGTCGTGCTGCACGAATCAAAGAAAAATTAGTCATTAAAAAAGCAGATTAATTTTTTATGATGATGTCCTCGCAAACCTAGACCCAAGTATTTTGGGCATAGGTTTGCGACAGACCTAATGGAAATTCCAGAAACAGCCGCTAGACGCGCTTCGTCCGGTATTTCTTGTAAGCATTTCGGACGCGATCCTTAATGGCAGTGAATCCCCGTATGAGCTACAATTTAAGCCCTTCTTCCTGAAATCACTGGTTTTTGCGCATGCCCCGCAGTTTTTTCCAAACGCCAATCTTGCAATTTTGTCCTATACTCAATTCTATACTGTGCGCAGTATATCGGACACCACTGGAGGATGTTATGCAAAGGAAATGGTATAGCACTATAATTCTAATTTTATTGCCAAGCAGTGTCGCCCTGGCAAATTGCGATTTAACCCATTTTCGCTGGGAATGCGATCTGTCTCTGCATGCTAAAGCAAAACCAGGTGCATCGTCCCTGGTGTACTGCGGCAGCTCTTATGGCTACGTCAGCAAAGCCCAATACGACATACTTACTCGTTATCAACGCGCACATGTTAATGTAGTATTGAACATCAATGGTGAATATATTGACAGCCCCTGTTATGGTGCTGATAGGTAAAAAGAAATAGGGTCGCAGGTTGTCCTAAGGGTGCATTTCCAATGTATACTCAGACAGACTATAGGCCTCTTATTTCTTATAAACATGATTCTAAACATTGATGACATTGCCATAGAAGTACTGCACAAACCAATTAAAAATATTAATTTACGTATTTACCCTCCAGATGGACTCATAAAAGTAAGCGTCCCATTACGATACAGTGAGCAGTTAATACGCCAACACTTGATTGATAAAATGCCCTGGATCTGTGCTCAGCGTGAACGTATTCGACGCAACGCTCAACCCCAAAATCAAATACTGCAATCAGGGAGTGCTGTTAACTTCATGGGGCACAATTATATTTTGATAATTAATGAGCAAAATGGCCCCTCACATATTGAAATTAACCAGCAAATTATTCACTGCTTCATACAGCCAAATGCATCACAAGCGCAGTTGATAACGCTGTTTGAGCGATGGTACAGGCGCGAAATGGAAGCTTTAATACCTGATTTAATAACACACTGGGCCGCCATCATCGGTGTACAAGTCAACGAATGGGGGATTAAGAAAATGAAAACGCGGTGGGGCTCATGTAACGTACGCGCCGCTCGGATTTGGTTGAACCTAAGTCTCATTAAAAAACCCCTATCTTGTTTGGAATACGTTTTAGTTCATGAACTGGTGCATCTATTAGAAGCCAGTCATAATGCGCGATTTTATGCGCTCATGACTCAATTCATGCCGCAATGGCGAGAATATCAATCTATTTTAACTGCTGTTGGACACTAAAACAGGAAGTTATTTCGGACCTGATCCTTATCAGGTATACTGGTGTTTTTTACAAGTAAAATGACTATGCATGCTTTAGAAATTAAACAACTGTCTAAAACCTATTCCAATGGCGTTCAAGCATTGAAGAATATTGATTTAACTGTTGAGTCAGGTGATTTTTTCGCTCTGTTGGGTGCGAATGGCGCAGGTAAATCTACCACCATAGGTTTAATCACTACCTTGCTTAATAAAACATCGGGAAGCATTCAGATTAATGGTTATGACTTAGACCGCCAACCTGAAAAAGCCAAATCTTGTTTGGGTCTAGTACCACAAGAAGTTAATCTGAATATTTTCGAAAGTTGCATACAAACCTTGTTAAACCAAGCCGGTTATTACGGAATTTCACGCAAACAAGCCTTACCCAGAGCTGAATCATTATTAGAACAATTGGGTCTGTGGGAAAAAAGACACGCTATAGCCCGTCATTTATCGGGTGGCATGAAGCGCAGGTTGATGATAGCAAGGGCATTGATCCATCAGCCCACAGTACTGATTCTTGATGAACCTACAGCTGGAGTAGATATAGAAATACGGCACAGTATGTGGGAGTTTCTATCCCGAACCAATGCCGAAGGAACAACCATTATTCTTACAACGCATTATTTAGAAGAAGCAGAACAATTATGCAAACAAATTGCCATCATTGACAAAGGCCAAATCATTAAAAACACTTCAATGAAGGCCTTGTTAAAAACGTTACACCATCAAACTTTTATCTTTAATACTGAGACTGCCATCACCGAATTGCCTGAGTTAAGTCCTTTTATAACCAATCTTATTGATGCCAATACCTTTGAATTACGTCTTGAAAATGATCTGTCGCTAAATGACGTATTTACTGCCTTCACAAAGAAAGGCATCAACATTCACAGCATGCGCAACAAAACCAACCGCTTGGAAGAGCTTTTTATGGATCTTATAAAAAATGGCCATTAAACAACAAGTTATAGCATTATATACTGTGGTGCGACGCGAATTGGTGCGTATGTTTCGTATCGCAACGCAAGTTTTTTTACCACCCGTTATCACCACCACGCTTTATTTTTTGATTTTTGGGAGTTTAATCGGTCCACGTATTGGTTCCATACAAGGCGTAAGCTACCCCATGTTCATCGCTCCCGGTCTCATCATGATGTCCGTCATCATCAATTCCTACGGCAATGTATCTACTTCACTCTTTAGTGTGCGTTTTCAAAAAAGCATAGAAGAGCTGTTAATCAGTCCTATACATGATGGTCTCTTGTTATTAGGTTATGTATTGGGTGGTGTCCTCAGAGGACTGATAGTCGCTGTACTGGTGTTTCTGGTTGCCAGTTTTTTCTTACCCATAGAATTAAACCACTTACCCATGACCCTAGCGGTGGTCATACTGGTTGCAACCGTGTTTTCTTTAGCAGGTTTTACCAATGCCATGTTGGCCAGAAACTTTGATGACATCATGCTCGTACCTACCTTTATTCTAACCCCGCTTACTTACCTAGGCGGGGTATTTTACAGTACCAATATGCTCCCAGGCATTTGGCAAAAAATTTCTTTTTTAAACCCGATTTTATACATGGTTAATGCACTAAGATATGCCATGATTGGACAAAATGAAGTAAATATGACACTCGCAATGAGTATCATAGTTCTACTGTTAATTTCATTAACAATACTGAACATGGTATTGTTAAAAAAAGGTGTTGGTTTGCGCGAATAGCGTGAGTGCCTGGTTGGACTGCATGCAGTCCAACGTCCAATCCTAACAAATTTTATAAAATTTGCTTCAAGATACACTCCATAATGGCTGGATTTATGTTATACTTAGAGTGTACAAATTGGGGGCGACCTGGCTTCGACGTGGGTTGCAAAACCAGAGGTGCATGCCGAGAATGAGAACTCTCGTAAATAAGACTCAAATAAACATAAATGCAAACGAAGAAAACTTCGCAGGTACTGAACTTGACATGGCTATTGCAGCATAGTCAACTTTAGAAACTGCAACGTGTACTGGCTTAAACCCCAGTGCCCCGTTGACCGAGCTCGCTTATTGGTATCGAATCAACGGTCATAGAAGATAAGCTAGTGTCCTAATTCATCCCGGGTTAAGATGCAAAATTTAGGGAATCGCTGTGTACTATCTTGCCCGTCGGAGTGTCCATAGTTAAAGTAAATTGACAAGGCTACGCATGAAGAACTGAAGGCAGAGGATCTGCGGACGCGGGTTCGATTCCCGCCGACTCCACCACTAACTAATATTGATTTTTCCTGAAAAGTCCTTTTAACCCTTATAAAAACTGAGTTTTGTAAGGTTTCCCTTCCTAGCTGTTCCTAAGAATTCCCTTGATGTCCTGTTATTTTTGTTGGTACTATCGTTGGTACTTTTAATACCAACAACACAGATACCAACAAATGGCTTTAACAGTTGCAGAAGTTAAGAACGAAAAAAGCACAGGTAAGCCTGTGAAGCTTTCAGATGGGGGCGGATTGTTTTTATTGATTCAACCTACCAACAAAAAATATTGGCGTTTGGCCTACCGATTCAATGGAAAACAAAAGACTTTAGCTTTGGGCGTTTACCCAGAGGTTAGTTTGGCAAAGGCTCGTGAGCGTCGCGAGGATGCACGTAAGCTACTAGCTAATGACATTGATCCAAGTGATCAGCGCAAGGCGGCCAAAACCGCTAAAACAGGTCAAAACGCAAATAGCTTTGAGATGGTTGCGCGTGAATGGTTTGCGAATCAATCCGAGGTATGGGTTCCTTCTCATGCAGATAAAATCATTCGTCGACTTGAGCGTGATATTTTCCCTTGGCTAGGTGCTAGTCCTATTTCATCAATTACCGCGCAACAGTTATTAATCGCAGCACGCCGTATTGAAGAACGA
>JBIODT010000002.1:0-45382 GCA_044445305.1 Legionellales bacterium
ACCTAGAACCGCCCTAAAAGTAGACAATATAAACCCAAAACAGGTTAAGACTCCGTTGATTTAGTCCGTCGTGAATGGTTCGAGACGGCGCAGTAAAGTTCACTGCTATTTGCTGGATCGGCGAGTGCGCCTCCTCACCACGAACGGGTTCAAACTATGCACAAAGTCAAAGTTAAAGTAAAAATCCTAACCAAATTCTGCTAGTTCTTCTTTCAGGCGTTTTTCTTCGAATAAAGCCTCTATTTTTCTTCTGCGTTCCAGTTTTGTAGACGGACTTGCTTCTGGAACTATTGCTTCTGCATTACTAAATTCTTCTGTTTCACTTTCAAATTTATCAAAACTACGAGCATTCATTAACATCTCCTTATCTAAACTCTTTGAGCTCCATTTCATAATCTGTAACACCATACTGAGCGCTAAAAACCACAGATTGTGACTGTGCGCAGTATGGTACAAAGTGTCACTGATTCTGTCTGGTGACGCTCATCTTGTATCCATCTTTGAGCGCTGGACGGTTGTTAATGATTCTAGTGACGGAGACCCTTCTCCCGCTGGCGGGAGAAGGTGCCCGACAGGGCGGATGAGGGTGGATCATATTAGCCATTGAAAGCACTCCTATGTTTAACTAACTCAAATTGATTAAACGTATTTTGCAAAGGTAGCATTAACCTGTTTTATCATCTTAATTATCATCAATGTCATTTGATCCACCCTCATCCGCCCTGTCGGGCACCTTCTCCCGCGAGCGGGAGAAGGGTCTCCGTCACTAGAATCATTAACGACCTACCATCGCTCAAACCTGAGCGTCACCTGACAGAATCTGTGAAACCTTGTACTAGGACTTGTCGTCAATTCGCTAGAATAAGTGCTAACTCGTTGATTTTCGAGCACTGCAACGCGGCATACACGCAAGTATGTGAGTAGCGGGGCACAGAAAATCAACGAGTTGGCACCATTATAGTAGAATGGACGACAGACCCTAGTAAAAAATGCCCAACTCAAGCCTTGCAGCCTCGGTCATTCTGTCGTTGGTCCATGGCGGCTCCCAGACCAACTCAACGGTACAATCCTTAACACCTTCGACCTGATTCACCGCTGTTTCCACCGTACCAGGAAAGGTTTGCGCCACAGGACAACCAGGGGTGGTCAAGGTCATTTGGATGTCAACATGAGCATCGTCATTAATCAAGACATTATAGATTAAGCCCAAATCATAAATATTGACGGGAATCTCAGGATCATAAACGCCTTTAAGGGCCACAAGTACTGCGTCGTATAGCGCTTGAGGGTCTTGTTTTTTCTTTAAACCAAACATGCTAGTACCTCTTTCATTCAGTGCTCACCACGGCAGCGCCCTTCTTCAAAGCCGCTTCCATAGTATGCCACGCCAAAGTGGCGCATTTAACTCTTGCAGGGAAGGCTTTAACACCAGCAAGTACGGTCAACTTATGCATAGAAGTCAATTCAGTATCACCCTCTTGGGTCAGCATTTGATGAAAGCGGTGAAATAAATCATGGGCTTCTTCCACAGTTTTACCCTTGAGTGCTTCAGTCATTAGCGAGGCAGAGGCTTGGGAAATGGCGCAGCCACATCCCACGAAGCTCAAGTCAATAATAAAACCATCGTGTAATTTGGCATAAACCGTCAGCTTATCACCACATAAAGGATTAAAACCATTCGCCTGCGTAGTGGCATCAGGCATGGCATGATGATTACGTGGATCACGGTTGTGATCAATGATGATTTCTTGATACAGCTCTCGCAGCTCCATACTCATGCAAACACCTCATTCACTTTTATCAGAGCCTCAATACAACGATCCAGTTCCTGCTTGGTATTATAAAATGATAAAGAAATTCGTGATGTTGCAGCAATCTTATAAAAGTCCATTAAGGGCATGGCGCAATGATGTCCACTGCGTATGGCTATACCCTCAGTATCAAGAATAGTACCAACATCATGCGCATGAATTTTATCAAGTACAAAGGAGAGTACAGGTACTTTTTCCTTGGCGGTGCCAATCACTCTTAAGCCTTTAACTAAAGCCACCGCCTCGGTTACATAAGTTAACAATTGCGCCTCATAGGCTGCAATGGCTTGCAAATCCAAGGACCATAAATAATCGATAGCAGCGCCCAAACCAATGGCTCCGGCAATATTAGGGGTACCCGCTTCAAATTTTTGCGGCAAGCCTGCGTATTCAGTAGCCTCAAAAGTGACGTAATTGATCATCTCACCACCACCCTGATACGGTGGCATGCCATCCAACAACTCTTCCTTGCCCCAAAGCACACCAATACCCGTTGGACCATACATTTTATGCCCTGAAAAAGCATAAAAATCACAACCCAAATCTTGTACATCTATAGCCAAATGAGCGGTTGCTTGTGCGCCGTCCAGTAAAACTTTAGCACCGTGAGCCTGTGCCATTGCAATCATTTTTTTAACGGGGTTAATCGTTCCTAGTGCATTAGAGGCATAACAAATTGCAACAAACTTGGTGTTTTTATTTAATTTTTTTTCAAACTCATCCAGCAGGACATCACCGTCGAGAGCAATAGGAGCCACCTGCAACTTCGCCCCAGTTTTATGACAAACCATCTGCCAAGGTACGATATTAGAATGGTGTTCCATATAAGTAATTAAAATCTCATCGCCAGGCAGAATATTGGGGGCAACAAAACTTTGTGCAACCAAATTGATCGCTTCCGTTGTACCTCGGACAAAAATACATTCTCGCAGTGCTTTTGCATTAATAAAGTGCTTCACTTTGGCTCTAGCAGCCTCATAAAGCTCAGTAGCCCTAACGCTTAAGGTATGCACCCCTCGATGTACGTTAGAATTATCATACTCGTAATAATGCGCCATCGCATCCAGCACCGCTCGAGGTTTTTGCGTGGTTGCTGCATTGTCAAAATACACCAAATCATGGCCATGCACTTGTTGATTTAAAATGGGGAAATCATGGCGAAGCGCAACCACATCCAAAGCAGTCATTAAAGTAGCGTGAGTATTCATAGTCTTACCCAACCTGTTGCGTGACTAAATTGCCCATCCAATCAGCCAACACGCGATGAGGAATAAGGCGTAAATTATCACTGGCAAAAGCATGAATTAAATAATGTGCTGCATCCGCCCGGTCAATACCACGGGTTGCCAAATAAAATAAAGCCTCTTCGTCTAATTGACCAACCGTTGCCCCATGGGCACAGAGCACATCATCAGCAAAAATTTCTAATTGTGGTTTGGTATCGATTTCTGCATGGGCGCTAAGCAATAAATTTTTATTGTGCTGCTTGGCATCAGTATGTTGCGCATCTTTGGCAACGATAACCTTACCATTAAAGACTGCGCGTGAACGACCCGTCAAAATACCCTTATAATCTTGCTCACTTCGGCAATAAGGCACCAGGTGGTTCACTGTAGTATGGTGATCAACGTGCTGCCCATCGCCAGTCACATAAATACCATTCATGAGGCAATAAGCATGCTCTTCCTGCAAATACAAACTTAGATCGCTACGTGCAAGAGCGCCGCCTAAATTTAATGAATGATTGGCAAATTCACTATGAGCTGACTGCTGCACTGATAAGTGACCCACATGATAAGCCAATTTGCTTTCTCTTTGGATTTTATAATGCGTTAGTTTGGCGCGAGCACCAACCATGACTTCGGTTACCGTATTGGTCAAATAACTGCAGTGGTCCGCCCCACTGTACGCTTCGACAATGGTAGCCTGGCTGCCAGGTTGCGCAATAATTAAATGTCGTAAATGCACGGCTTGATGCATTTGATCTTGAAAATGCGTTAAAGCTATAGGCTCCTCAACACAGACACCGGCTGGAATATAAACAAAGACACCACAGTGAATCATGGCGGTGTTTAAAAAATGAAAGCCATGCTCTGGTTTTAATATTGCGCCCAGATAAGGTGCTATCAGCTCTGCATGCTCCGCCAATGCCGTTGCCAATGGCAGCACTAAAACGCCGGCAGGCAATTGACTGGCCAGTTGCTCCGCGCCACTGATGAGGCCATTATGCAGTTGCAATTGCTGTGTTAGTGGTACATCAGAGGTTTTTGACTCCATAGAGCCAAGCGCAGGCTGTTGTTGTGCGAAGGGCTGTTGTAGTAACTTATCTACAGCTGTGTATTTCCACTCTTCGTCACGACGCGATGGGAAACCCACGCGGCTTAAGTCCTTAAGTGCCTGAGCTTGCATTGCAGCAAGCCAGGGTATGGTTGACAACCCTGCTGTAGCTTGCTGTTGGTAAAAATCTAATATATCACTCATACCTGCCCCGTTTCCTCAAGCCAGCTGTAGCCTTTCGCCTCTAACTCATGCGCCAGAGTTTTATCACCAGACCTAATAATGCGTCCATTAACCAGTACATGAATAAAATCCGGCTCAATATAATCAAGCAGTCGTTGGTAGTGGGTGACTAAAATGATGGACCGCTCGGGTGAGCGCATGGCATTCACACCTTGTGAGACCGTACGTAAGGCGTCAATGTCTAAACCAGAATCAGTCTCATCAAGTATGGCTAATTTAGGTTCCAAAGCGGCCATTTGTAAAATTTCATTACGTTTCTTTTCACCACCAGAAAACCCTTCATTAATACTGCGGTATAAAAAGCTCTCATCCATGTCTACTAATTTGCATTTTTCACGTATAAAACTGAGGAAATCAATCGCATCCAGCTTGTCTTTTCCTTGCTCCTTGCGCACTGCATTCACTGACGCTTTCAGAAAATTAATGTTGGTAACACCGGGTATTTCAACAGGGTATTGAAACGACATAAAAATACCTGCACGCGCACGCTCTTCCGGCGACAGGGGTAGTAAATCATGCCCCAGATAAGTCATGGCGCCGTCAAGCACCTCGTAGGACGGATGACCGGCCAAAACTTTAGATAAAGTACTCTTGCCAGAACCATTAGGCCCCATAATGGCATGCACTTCGCCGGCATTCACCTGCAGATCGATGCCTTTTAAAATTGCCTGCCCATTTACTGCAACATTGAGATTGTTTATTGTTAACATATTAACCTACCGCCCCTTCTAAACTGATACCTAGCAACTTCGTGGCTTCCACGGCAAATTCCATAGGTAATTCTTTTAACACCTGTTTACAAAAACCATTCACTATCATTGATACTGCATCTTCAGTATCTATGCCTCGCTGCTGGCAATAAAACAACTGCTCCTCACTGATTTTTGAGGTGGTTGCCTCATGTTCTACTTGTGCACTTGGATTTCTAACTTCTATATAAGGAAAGGTGTGTGCTGAACACTCACTGCCCATGAGCAAGGAATCGCACTGGGTGTAATTACGGGCATTGGTGGCTGTTGGCGTAATACGCACCAATCCACGGTAGGCATTATGCGCACGACCAGCACTAATTCCCTTAGAGATAATGGTAGACTTGGTGTTTTTACCAATATGAATCATCTTGGTGCCGGTATCAGCCTGCTGACAATTATTGGTTAATGCAACCGAATAAAATTCCCCAACCGAATCATCACCCTGTAACACGACACTTGGATATTTCCAGGTAATGGCCGAGCCAGTTTCGATTTGTGTCCAAGATATTTTGGAACGTTTGCCACGACAAAGACCGCGTTTGGTCACGAAATTATAAATACCGCCTTTGCCATTTTTATCACCAGGATACCAATTTTGTACGGTTGAATATTTGATTTGTGCACCATCTAAAGCCACCAATTCAACCACAGCTGCATGCAACTGATGCTCATCGCGCATCGGCGCGGTGCAGCCTTCAAGGTAGGAGACGTAACTGTCACTGTCTGCGATGATCAGCGTACGCTCAAATTGCCCTGTTGCCACAGCATTAATCCGAAAATAGGTAGACAATTCCATAGGGCAACGCACCCCCTTGGGAATGTAAACAAAGGAGCCGTCACTGAATACAGCTGAGTTCAATGCTGCATAAAAATTATCTCTATAGGGGACAACGGAACCCAAGTACTTCATCAGTAACTCTGGGTACTTATGCACTGCCTCAGAAAAGGGACAAAAAATAACACCTTTCTCAGCCAATTTGGCTTTGAAGGTGGTTGCCACTGAAACGCTGTCAAAAACGGCATCGACCGCAATCCCCGCCAACATTTCCTGTTCTCTTAAAGGGATGCCTAATTTTTCGTAAGTTCGGAGTAATTCAGGATCGATTTCATCCAAACTCTTGGGTGCATCTTTGATGTTTTTGGGTGCTGAGTAATACGAAACAGCTTGGTAATCTATTGGTGGATAATGCACGCTAGACCATTCAGGGTGAGGCATGGTCAACCAATGTCGGTATGCTTTTAAACGCCACTCCAGTAAAAAATCAGGTTCACCCTTAATGGCGGACAAACGGGCAATAACGCCCTCATCTAAACCAGGTGGAAACGTTTCCACTTCTATATCAGTTACAAACCCATGTTGGTACTCTCTATCGAGTAGAGAATTAATGTGCTCATTACTTTTCGTCACGATTTACTCCACTTGCTAATTGCCGGACGCGATCGACATCGTTTTTATGAAGGCTTGGTTGTGCCAATGTTTCCAAACTCACACTGTTCAGCGCCGCTTCTATGGCATGACCAATTAATCGCCAATTGCCTTGAACAGTACAAACCCCTTGTAAGGAGCACTCATTAGGTTGCAAACTACACTCAGTAAAACCACGATGATCTTCCAGTGCATAAATAATTTCAGTCACAGAAATGTTACGGGCCAGCCGTCGCAACCTATAACCACCAGCCACTCCACGCTCGGAAGTTAATAAACCTGCACTGGTTAAACGCTTTAAAATTTTACTTACCGTAGGTACTGTTAAATGCGTGTGTAAGGCAATATCACGCGAATTACATAAGTCTTGGGTATGTTTGGCAAGGTACACCATTACCACGGTTCCATAATCTGCCAATTTACTGATGCGTAGCATAACATCCCAACTCAAACAATCTAGTACCGAACAGGTCTTGATTAATGGCTTAAAAAAAGCATGGACCCATAAGCGGATTCACACCCTATAATATAAATATAGCACTAAAATGGTTCTATATACGTAAGCGGTGAATAATACCTTATTGATAAGAGAATAGCCAATTAAAATCCAATCATAGTGTCATTTTAGGTGAACAGTCTGAGGCAAGCCCTATGGAAAAAGGGCCCTAAGGTTTAGGCCGTAAATCATGGAAAGGAAGCAAGTAAGCCGCATTAGAAACAGCAAGCGCTTCACACCGCTATTTATTTAAACAAAACTGCATGCGTCTTTTTGCATGCAGCTTGGTCCCAAATCCTAAGTTATTTCAGTGCACTTTTCGTCTAGTTGCTGCTGTTCAAGAGTCACGTAATCAATCTTGCCCGATGGTAAAATAGGAATTTTATATCCAGAGTGAATGGTATGGGGTACCAGCAATTCTGAATGCCCTTGTTCACGTACTTTCTTAATAAAAGTTGTTTTATCTGCCTCTGTCGCTTCGCTAAATAACAAAATCTGCTCGCCCTTTCTGGGGCATTTTCTGGTAATGGCCGCATTCAATAACTCGGGCCAAATGGAAGCGGCTATGCCCTCTATTGCGGTGAGGGATACCATTTCACCGGCAATTTTAGCAAAGCGTTTTGCACGCCCAGCAATGGTAATAAATCCATCGTCATTCACACTGACAATATCACCGGTATCATGCCAACCGTCATGAGGTGCCTCTAATATTCCTGGCCTAGAGGTACTGATATAACCACGCATGATGTTCGGTCCACGTAACCACAAACGACCGCCTTCGGCTATGCCTTCTACAGGCTCAATCCTGCTTTCCATAAAAGGCAGGATCATGCCGACTGAACCCGGCAATGAGGCTAAAGGACAATTCAGAGAAATGACTGGTGACGCTTCTGTAGCCCCATAACCTTCATATATTTTTACACCAAAATTGTCTATCCAATAACGGATGGTTTCTGGTTTCACTTTCTCAGCACCAGCAAAAATATAACGCACACTGCTAAAATCATGTCTTTCTGCTGCACGTGCATAACCGTTTAAGAAGGTATCGGTACCAAACATGATGGTCGCGCCTGTTTGGTAAACCAAACCAGGAATAATTTTGTAGTGTAAAGGCGAGGGATAAAAAAAGCATTTGGTCCCTATCACCAAGGGCACAATGCTGCCGGCAGTTAAACCAAAACAATGGAATATAGGCAGGGAGTTAAAAAACACATCTCTGGGTGTGAAATCTACCCGCGACAGCATTTGGCAGCAATTTGCCAATATATTTGCATGGCTCAATACCACACCCTTGGGCACACCTTCTGAACCAGAAGTAAATAACACCACACCCGTTTTGTCAGGATCAACTGGCTCGCCAATAAGTCGATAAGCCAATGCTGGCAACATCCCTTTGATTAAACCCGACAGTTTATGCCCTAAATGAATGCTGGATTTAAAATCTTCCAAATAGCGGATGCTGATGTCAGCTGCCTGCAGCTCATTGATTAAAGGCTCTAATTTAATGGTAGTAATGAATTGTCTTGACGTATAAATCGTTTTTATCCCTGCAGTATGACAGGCAGAAAACAAGTTATAAAAACCCATACTAAAATTAAGCATGGCAGGAACACGTCTATAGGCCTGCAGCGAAAAGAAAGTGACCATGCCCGCAACGGTTGTAGGCATCATGACGCCGACTTGTTCGCCAACATGGGTTTGTTTTTTTATTTGTCGACCTAAAATAAAACACCGTGCTAAAAACTGTCTGTAACTCAAAGGGGTACGACTGTTGTCTTCAATGGTTGCACCATGCTTCATACCAACAGCAGCGCCTTCAATTAAGGCCGCGAACAAGGACTTAGGCTGAAACCTGTTGGCAAAGGACAGCTCACTGAACAAACGAAACAAACGCATGCTCACGGCATACCTGTCTACAGCGCCATGCTCAGCTTGTACAAAAACTTGTGGTGGCAATATGTGCAAGGTAATTTTAGGGAATAAACGAATGCGGTGTTGATCTTTACAAATAGAAAAAATACTGTATTGGGCACCATCGATACGAATGGGTATCACCTCAGCCCCAGCTTTCTGCACCACAACACCTGGACCATCAAACACCTTAAGACTGACTTCATTTTGACCGGCCAAGCCCTGAGGAAAAATAACACAACGTTTCCCTGTCCGTATGGCTTTAATCAATACTCGAGTTGCAGACGCACTGGAGGGATCAATCACTATCACATCGGCAAAAACCATCAACATTTTCACCCACAATTTTTTAAACATGCGCGGATGCAATGCAACGGTCAAACGCTCCGGTAAAAAAACAGACAGCAGCAGCACATCAATAACCGAAGTTCTATTGGCAACAATTACCGAATTCACCTCAGGTTGGTAAAGCCCCTTCACCTCCACTCTAAACCAGCGCACTAATAAAGCTTTAATCCAACCACGGACGCGTTGCTCTTGTCTTTTTTTCCAAATGTCTTGACTCATTTTCCAATTCTCAAAAAGAAACCCGTCTTGTTTATACCCAATTAGCACCTGTTTTGCAAGATCTCTTGTGACTCTGCACCAGCTGTAATAAAATGTTCGACATGACTGACAAACTGACCCATCTTATCAAGATATTGTGCCCTTTCTTAGTGTTGATCGTTATCATCACCTGCGCTTTATTGTTTCAAAAATACGCCCTTGAAATTACGCGTTGGATTAATGAGCTTGGCTGGCTTGCCCCTGTTCTTTTCTTTATTATTTACTGCCTGGCAACGCTCATGCTATTACCTACTATGGTTCTAACTTTCGCTGGTGGCGCTATTTTTGGTCCTGTATTTGGAACCATACTCAACTTATTTGGTGCGACCTGTGGTTCCGCTTTGGCTTTTCTCATCACAAGACACCTGTTTTATGAAAAAATTTCCCAACAAAAAGGCACCAAACTAAAGCAACTTATTGCAGGAGTAAACAAACGCGGATGGGTGTTTGTAGCGCTCATACGGCTGTTTCCTATTCTTCCTTTTAATTTGGTAAATTACGGTTTAGGAATAACTGCAATTAAGTTCCGCCTCTACCTGATTACAACCTTTGTCTTCCTTATCCCCACTGAAATCGTTTATACCTATTTTGGCTACGCGGGTATGGATGCCTTATCAAACCCAGGCCAGACCTATAAAAACTGGGGTATGGTGCTGTCAGGATTAACAATCCTTGCACTTTGTATTACGGGATTTGTTAAACGGAAAAAGACCACTGTTATTGTATAGTATCATGTTCACGGATGCGTTTTCCGGTTTTAGGCGCTTGTATCTAAAGGAGTAAGCTCTTGAACTAAGCGATCTATTAAGAGGTGTTCAAGCTTGAAACTTACAGCATCTATAGATCGTACCAACCTGATATTCTGCAAAGCATTAGTAATAAAGACAGCATCGGCTGCTGCTAACATCGAACCTGTTAGCGATTGCTCCCTACAGGCAAGGCGACGATCTGCACACAGTGACAGTATGCGTCTGCGGGTAATGCCAGGCAAGACCCCATCCGTTAAAGGCGGGGTATACAACACCTCATCCTTAATAAGAAACAAATTAGCACAAGTCGTTTCACTTGCATGATGCAAGGAATTAAAAAATAAAGTGTCATCCATACCACCAGCAAGTGCTTGGCGGCGAGCAAGTATCGCTTCTAGATAATTAACCGACTTATGCTGGTAAATAGGATTAGCCGGATCGCGTAACCAGCTAGCACTCATCAACCGTATGGGTTCATGCTGATGGGTGTAAGCAAAAGTCTGCAGCATGAGTTGGCTCATTTGACCGTGTTCAGCCAGACCTCTAGCTGCAACGCCCCCACTTAAAATGGCTTTGATGCCGCCCTGAAAAAGACCATCTTGATGGATTTTTTGGTTCAAACAATCCAGCCAGGCACCAAAAGAAAGCTCAAAGGTTATGCCTAATTTGCGCGCGGAATCACTTAACCGAAGCCAGTGCAGTTCAGCAAAACAAGGTTTAGAACGTTCAACTTTAAGCGTTTCAAACAGCCCTTCACCCAACAAAATACGATCATCAGCTGCAAAACCTGAGTTGGTTGCACCATGAGCAACTAGCATGTCCTAACCAATAGAGTCATCAAGTTCATCGCGCAGCCTTTTTTCATCCAACATATTTTCTAGACGTCTGCGTGCATCTAAACCAACAGGCACAATTTCTACAAGATCGACGTCAACCGATACTGCATCAAAATCTTCTGTGACTTCAACCACGTCGTCTTCATTGTCTTCAAACAGTTCACTCATATCATTCTCTCTAATACCATGTCTTTGTTTCCGGAGGGGTATACCTTATTTTTATTCTTTTGACCAGTATTTTTTTAAATACTTGAACTTCATCTTCAAAGCACGAATAATTAAATCCAGACCTTTTCATCTGCAAAGAGCATCCATGACTGACCGATTCACAAGTGCCTTAAGAGATACGATAAAACAAGTCCGCTCAAAAATATCGGTTAGCCATCAAACGGCATCTTCTAAGCAAATTTGTACGCAGGTCTGCTCGCTGAAACAATACCAACAAGCAAAACGCTTGGCACTGTATCATGCAGTGAATGGAGAAATTGATTTATCTGCTCTATGGCATAGCGCGCAAGCACATGAAAAAAGGTGCTACTTTCCGGTGTTACAAGACGACTGCACACTGTTATTTTTGCCTGCAACGTCATCAACCCCATTTAAAATAAATCAGTATGGGATCTCTGAGCCCGATGTCAGTCATGATTTGGCTGTAGACGTAGGTGAGTTGAATTTGATGCTGCTGCCATTAGTTGCTTTTGATGTACGGTGTACGCGACTGGGAATGGGGGCTGGTTATTATGACCGAACTTTAGCACAGCAAACCAAGTGCCAACTTTTTGGGGTTGCTTATCAATTTCAACGCGTGGATTTTTTGAACCCACAGCCATGGGATGTGCCTCTGGATGCAGTTATTACTGAAAAAGCCATTTATTGGCGCTAAGGATTGCGCCCGAAATAACTTCCTAGTCCTTGGTAGAACTGATACCACTACAAACGCGATGTTGAATCCACCATGCTAAAAACAAAGTAGATGCTATACCCAAATAGACACCTTTGTTGTTCCAATCTGGAGCGACTAATTGCAAGACATCCGGACTGTGGAAAATGGAAAAAGGAATGGCCAACAATACGTCCATAATTGCCGATCCGGCTACCAGCCCACAAGCAATCAGCGTTCCTTTTTGTTGTCTGGGTATTGATTCTTCTGTTGATAAGTTGAAGCCTTGCATGCGTTTTTGCACAAACAAAGCAATCATGCCGCCGATAAACAAAGGAAAAGAAGAGTAAATTGGCAAATACATGCCCATGGCTATCCCTAAAAATGACAGATTGATAAACCGTTTTAATTTTAGAACCTGATTCAAAAAAACAGCTAGCAAAATGATACCAGCACCAACCAGCATCATGGTCCAGGGTAAGGAGTTTCTAAATACTGCTTCCGTGATGGCCGCCATTAAAGCTGCCGTTGGCGCAGGCAGTGCTTGGCTCAAATCCATACCGGCATGCGGCATGATACCGGCTATTCCATAGACATTAAACAGCAACTGCATCACCGGTGGAATGACTAAGGATGAAACAACAACACCCAACAGCAGCATGACCTGTTGTTTCCATGGCGTTGCCCCTAGCAGGTAACCTACTTTTAAGTCTTGAGTGTTGTCATTGGCAATGGCTGCAATGCCCGTAACCACTGAGCCAATGATAATGGTTATCGCTTCAGCAGCTTGTATTTGCGCAGCACTTAAGGGCAAGGGCAATAAATGATCAACAACGGTCAATAACAACCATGCTGCAAACAACATTCCGGCAATAACCACCGAGCTTCCTGGACTCGCAGTAACCCCAACCATACCTGAAAAATAAGCAGTGATTACTGAAAATAAGAAACCAACAAACAACACATAAACCACACCCATAAACACCAGGGTGGGCGCATATTCATTATCTAATCCGGCTTGACCTAAAGGGAACACAAACTGAAAAAATAAAAACAAAACAGCCGCCATTACCCCAATACCTATTAAAATATAAGGCAAAGGAATGTCTTGATCAGTACGAAGCAATTTCTGCTCCGCTTTCCCTCGGGCCATGTAAGTGCGGAAAGAAACCTTGATACTGTTAGCTAAAGGCTTTATTAACTTTAAAAAAGTCCACATTCCAGCAAACAACATAGCACCTATTCCCAAATAGCGCATTTCACTATTCCATAACAAGGTTGCCGCTTTTTCTGCAGGATATTGCGTTAAAAACTCAGGATAAAATTGACTGACTACAGGCAAGGCAATTAACCAAGAAACTACAGCACCTAGAAAAATACTAATGGCCATATCATGACCGATGAGGTAACCAGCACCTATCATGGTCGCGGAAAAACCAGCACCCAGACCAAATAAAGACCGTTTCACAGCAAACCAATAACCCCAACTGCTGGCAATTAATTTAAAACCAATTTGTAATAACTCGATAAAACCACCAATAGCCCCACCAATAAAAATATCATTGATGCCCGTTTTTTCGGCCGAGGATTTCAATACCTCAGCAATAGCCCGCCCTTCGGGAAACCTTAAAGCCTTGTCATTAACTAACAGACGACGCAAAGGAATAGAAAATAAAACACCTAAAATGCCCCCGCAGGCTGCGATAAAAAAATTAGTGAGGTAATCAAAATGGTTCCAATAGCCAATAATAATCAGCGCTGGAATGGTATATACGATACCACCAGCAACTGCTTCACCTGCAGATGCTGCTGTTTGCACTGCGTTGTTTTCAAGGATGCTTGCATTTTTAAAAAACCGTAGAATACCCATGGAAATGATGGCCGCAGGTATGGAAGCAGACGTCAATAGGCCCAATTTAAGGGCGAGATAAGCATTGGACATGGCCAATAAGACCGTCAGTATTACTGCTAAAATGACAACTCGGACGGTTAACTCCGCTACATTTTTATCAGCCGCTATAAAAGCCGTATCACTCATTCATTACCCCGAATAAAATTAGCAGTTATCCATTCACCACGGATCATAGTCCTATGAGGAAGTGGATAACCAAAATGATAACAAAGTTCTGCACTGTCTGTTAATGACCATACAAGCAAATCAGCAGCCTTACCAGCAGCGATAAGACCAATTTCATTATCTAAGCCTAATGCCCTCGCCGCCTGATAGGTCACTGCTGATAAAACTTCAGGCACAGACATAGAGAAAAATTGACAAGCCATATTCATCATGAGCAACAAGGAAGCAGTCGGTGATGAGCCAGGATTACAATCAGTCGCGATGGCCATACCAACTCCTGCTCGGCGCAATACATCTATTGGTGGTTGGTTTTTTTCACGTAAAAAATAAAAAGCACCGGGGAGCAATACCGCTACTGTGTTTGCTTGGGCCATAGCCCGAGCCCCTGGTTCATCAAGAAACTCTAAATGATCACTGGACAAGGCCCCAAATCTAGCGGCTAAAGCACTAGCACCAAGATTGGATAATTGCTCGGCATGACATTTTATAGGCATCGCCAACGCCTGCGCTGCTAAAAAAATTTGCTCTGTTTGCTTTATAGAAAAACCAATAGACTCACAAAAAACATCAACTGCATCAGCCAAACCAGCCTCTTTTACGGCGGGAAGCATGTCTTGGCACAGGTAATCCACATAAGCTTGACTGTTTCCTTTAAATTCTGGCGCTACGGCATGTGCCCCGAGAAAAGTGGTTTTTACACGCAGCCCTGTCAATACGCCCAAGCGCCTGGCAACCCGCAACATTTTCAGCTCATTAAGCAAATCCAGACCATAACCTGATTTAATTTCGACAGTGGTGACGCCCTCATTCATTAAGGCACAAATTCTTGGCAATGATTGTGCTATTAACTGGTCTTCAGAGGCTGCTCGCGTCTGCTGGACCGTAGATATTATGCCACCACCCGCTTTGGCAATTTCAGCATAACTCACCCCTTCTAACTTCAATTGAAACTCAGCGGCCCTGTTACCGGCATAAACCAGATGGGTATGACAATCAATAAAACCTGGAGTGATGAGTTGTCCATGACAATCTTCTTGGTACTTTGCATGCTCAGTGAATTGCAGGGGCACTTGATTCACGGCACCACACCATTCTATTTGCCCCTGGTTAATGACCAGTGCCTGCCCCTCTAACACCAGACCTTGCGCATCAAGGATGCGGGCATTCAATAATAACGTATCACAAGTGTGCATTAAAAATCCCAATGAAGTACTTGGTGAGGTGGTCTAAGCCAAGCCCCATGATGCTTGGTATCATAAATATCCCATTCCTGGGCAACGTAAGTGTCATTATCAATATCCAATAACAACCAGGTTAAAAATGCCGCGACAGTATCAATGGAAATTAAACGCTTGTGTTCCTTAAGTCGCTGGTAAAAATGTGCTTGCCCAGGCTCCATATTGAAACCACTCCTAGCAACAGCCTGCATTTCGGTATCTATAATACCCGGCATAACACTGGCAAAAGCAATAGAGTCTGACTCCAATTGCCAACAACGCGTCAACATCGCTAAAGCAGCTTTGGACACACAATACGCGCCCCAACCCTGAATAGGAAAATAAGCAGCACCAGAACCAATATTTAATACACGAGCATGAGTCAATTGAGCATATAGTTTTTGTGGTAAAAAAAGAGCGGCGTCCAAATTCGTATGAAAAATTTGATGCCAGCACTCGGCTTGCATGTTCTTTAAAGAAGTTAACGGTTTTATCATGCCCGCATTATTCACCAAGGCATGGATCTGAGGCACATTCTCAAGATGGTTTTTGATGCGCTCTAAACCATCTGCCGTTGCTATATCAGCACTCAGACACTGAATCAAGGATGAGCCGGCGGCAGTTTCTTGCAATGCCTGCTCCCGACGACCCACTATTAAAACTGATTTACCACGCGCAGCTAAAGCTTGGGCCAAGGCTCGCCCTATCCCACTACCGCCACCAGTAATAACATACATTTCAATCTCACAGTCATGCAACTTATACGCGAATAATAGCAGATATTGACTGAACTTGGATCCCCTTAGATTTGTATTTTGGACAGCGCACAGTATAGATTCGAGTAGAATGCTTGCAGTATAATAATTTGGGAACATACCCTACATTAGGAGCAACTGATGTTGCAAAATCTATCCAATTATCAACCTGCTAATCCATTGCTTTGGCAGGGCAGAGCTGACACGGAACATGCAGAGCGATTTTTTCAAAAAATTGATTTTATTCAGCATGAGTCCGAGCTTATTCAGAATAAAAAACAAACTGTTTTTTTAGGTTTTGCCAGTGATGCAGGTATTGTGCGTAATCTGGGTAGACCCGGTGCTAAATTAGGTCCCGATCAAATAAAAATACAATTGGCCAAACTGCCATGCCCAAGTGCGCAACGGTACTTAGACCTCGGCACCATTTCTTGTGAAGACGGTGATCTCGAGTCTTCCCAAAAGCAATTTGCCGAGCTCATTTCGTTTTGTCATGCTCACGGTCATAAAACCATTGCTTTGGGAGGAGGGCATGAAATAGCCTGGGCGCATTATCAAGGATTAGCACCGCATTACCCCAAATTGGGTATTATTAATTTTGACGCACATTTTGATTTGCGCCCTTATCAAATAGGACAAGTCGGCACCTCTGGTACCCCTTTTTCACAAATTGCCCTGCACTGTGAAGAAAACCAGCGTGCTTTTAATTATTGTTGTCTGGGAATTCAAAAGTTCGGTAATACCAGCTCTTTATTCCAGCGCGCACAAGAGCTGCATGTCAGCTATTTATCCGCAGAAGAGATCTACCAACAAAGCCAGGCTTGGCAAATGGCATTTATTGATGAGTTCTTACTGAATTTGGATCACATCTACTTGACCATATGCCTGGACGTTTTTGCTGAATGTTTCGCCCCTGGAGTGAGTGCACCCCAAACCATGGGCATCACCCCCTGGCAAGCGCTACCCCTGTTAAAATACATCATACAAAGTGGCAAAGTGATAGGTTTTGATATTGCTGAACTATCACCACCGCTAGATCAAGAACAAAAAACAGCTAGACTAGCAGCGCTTATTATCGCAGAATTGCTACATACCAATTAAGGAGTACGTTTCATGAAGAAGTCCATGCTTTGGGGTGCGCTGTTTGCACTAATCAGTTCGCAAACTCAAGCGGATATGACCCAGCCACCAATACCACAACAAAAACCAAACGCGACTCTGACCTTAGCACCTACAAGCACAGCCAACACGCAGCCATCGCCCAACACACAACCCACAACCATCACCGAGCATCCAATAACACCACCGCCATACAGTGACCAAGCAACAGCGCCGATACAGCAAAAAATCACTCAAGAAATAACAACAGCACCAATTATTAATTGCGATTATAAAGTCCCTGCGGGTACAAAATTAATTGACCCATCATTAATAAAGTCCTGGTCAGAAAAAGCGGTGATACAATCTTTTGATTTCAATCCCAGTACCATAGATGCCCAAATGCAAAAACTGCAATCCTGCTTTACAGAGCAAGGGTGGCTTGGGTTTAACAGCGCATTGAAAAAATCAGGGAATATTGACGCGATTAAAACACAAAAATTAACCGTAAGCAGCCAAATAGATGGCCAAGCACAACTCACTGAAACCAAAGAGAATCAATGGAAAATGACTTTGCCGTTACAGGTCGTTTATCAAAATGAAACAGAAAAAGTAACGCAATTACTTTTTATTAATTTAACCATAGGCCGTAAAATATCCGGTGATTTAGGCATCATGCAAATGATTGCTAAACCACGTACCACTACAGCACAAGCACTTGATGACAAAAACACGCCAACAAAGCCATCCGCTACAAGCCAAGCCCAGCCCGATCAGGAACCAGCGCCTGCTACTTCTACTGCCCCGACTATGCCAAACAATAAATAAATAACGCGCCATTTGAGTTGGTATTTGCCGCTTTCGGTATGTCCTGTAGGCCATTAGCTCTGTAATGGCCCTACTATACCCATATCGTTACCCTAGATGCTTGGAAATGCTATTTTTTTATGAGCGCTTTAATCTTTTCTACATCTGCAAATGTTAACCCTGTTACTGCCGTCACTATTGCCATTGCAAGGCCCTGCTCAAGAAGATTTTTGGCGATTGCATGTTTTTCTTCTGCCTTACCTTCAGCCAAGCCTTTAGCTTTACCTTCAGCTAAGCCTTTAGCTTTACCTTCAGCTAAGCCTTCAGCTTTACCTTCAGCTTTACCTTCAGCTTTACCTTCAGCTAAGCCTTCAGCTAAGCCTTTGGCTAAACCTTCAGCCAAGCCCTCAGCTAAGCCTTCAGCTAAGCCTTCATCAAATTTTCCAAGCCATAGTGTTTTTTCTGTCCTGACATTACCCCAATACGCCTCATAAGCGTTTAATTCACCCGGAGTATAAGCAGCTTCTTCAGCGAGAATCACAGCTTCTGATATTTCGGGCACATCCAAGAGCTCCTGAGAAACAGTGATTGTTTTTTCATTAATTTCACGTAAGAATCGCAGCCATAACAATCGAAGTTTCTTTTCTTCAAGCGAGTGAACAGGAAATTTAGGTAATTCGATAAAAATCAACTGTAAATGTTCAATGGTATCATTGGTTGCATCCCCTTTTTTCACCAGTTGGTAATGATGGTACCAGGTGTCATTTTCTTTTTCATAAATGTCAGCAACCAGCCCTAAACCATACACAGGTTGAAGCAATTGATAGGCTTGTCCTTTTTCCAACTGTTTCACTACCGCTTGACTGGTGCCGAATAAAAGACGCTGCTTGAAACTGTCCGTCCAGTTAATTTGCATTTCAACAATGAATACCCGTCCTTTGGCATCTTTACACTTAACATCAGCAATCGTGCTTTTAAACGCAGGAATATGAGGGATCTGCTCTGAGGGCAAATAGGACAACTCCACAATGGGGTTGTCGACAGCTAATGGCAGCACTGCATTCAAAAAACTCTTTAATAAATGAGGATGTTCACCAAATATTTTTTTGAAGACTACATCTGCTTTTGGATCAAGATATCGTGACATAATTATTCCTTGCCTAGGATCTGTTGACATTTCGCTAGCTCGAGCCCAAATATCAACAGACCCTGTATTTTAATTTTCATCTAAACCTAAATTATCGCGTTTAAAAATTCGATCTGCTCTATAAGAGGAGCGTACTAAAGGACCAGAGGCCACTTCAAAAAAACCTTTTTCCAATCCAATTTGCCTTAACGCAACAAAGGTTTCTGGAGTAACATAACGCGCTATGGCCAAATGATTTTTTGTAGGCTGTAGATATTGACCCAGAGTTAATATATCCACCTTATGGGCACGCAAATCATCCATGGTCTGAATGATTTCCGCCTCTGTTTCACCCAGTCCCAGCATCAAACTGGTTTTCGTTAGCACATCGGGTCTATAACGTTTCGCATAAGCCAGGACATTTAAAGTTTGTTGGTAGCCGGCCCTATTATCCCTCACTGGATGGGTCAAGCGTTGTACTGTCTCAACGTTTTGTGCAAACACATCAACACCGCTATCCAATAAAAGAGCAATGTCTTTTTCTACGCCCTGGAAATCAGGTGTCAAAGCCTCTATTTTAGTTTGTGGCGTTTTTATTTTAATGGCCCGTATCGTTTTTGCATAATGACTGGCACCACCATCGGGCAAATCATCGCGATTTACTGATGTTAAAACAACATAGTCTAAATTCATGAGCGCTACTGTATTGGCAGTATTCTCAGGCTCATTTGCATCAAGCCAGCCACGGGGATTACCTGTATCTACTGCACAAAAACGACAAGCTCGAGTGCACACTGCTCCCATTAACATAATTGTGGCGGTACCATGTGACCAGCATTCTGCGATATTGGGACATTTGGCTTCTTCACAAACCGTAGCTAACTGGTGTTCCTTAACTTGTTCTTTTACCTTATTGTATGTAGGACTTGTGTGACTGACCCTACGTAACCATTTGGGTTTCGGTAGGCGCTCATGCATAAGATCGCTTGATTTTACCCCGTCTTTAATTGCTGTTACCCCATGGGTCGTTTTGTATTTCTGCCCGCTTTCAATAACCACAGGAATATCAATCAATTTACTCATACTAACACCCTCGAACCCTATGCCATCTATTTAAAAACCAAACACTGATAACCAATAATACTAATATGCAACACGATAAGACAAAATAAGACAAACCCAAGGGATAAATTATCAATATTAAGGCAACAGTCATAAGAGTCAGTATGCCGAAAGTATTTAATCGCTCTTTAAATCTTAAGCACCGCTTCGCTTTAATCAACAGGGTATAGGCGATAAGCGTTAAAACCAATGTCAGTACATACAGTCCCTGATAGATTAATTCGTATAGCGCAATTTGTCCTTTAGAGAGAGACTGATCATACAGCCATTGTTGAAAAATGTAAGACCAATTTGTCAAACAAGTTTGCTGATAACATTGAATCACAAATGCCAATAAAAAAGACAACAGAAACCACCAGCAGCAAGTGGAGTGCCGTCTATAATGTTGGGCGGTTACGTACCAGGTTGTAGCTCCGATCAACGCCGATGGCCAGCGCAACCAGGAAAGCAGTTCAAAAAAAGTATTGGTATGCGCTTGTTGCAAGTAGTGCACCGCACCTACTGTCAAAATAAAAATAAACCCGCACATTAATTGCGACTTGTGACTTTCTTGAATAAAAAGCAGCGCCAAAAAACACATAAGACAAAACAGGGCACAGGGATTATAGGAATCAATGACAGCCATAGCAGTAATATAATAAGCTGCTGTTGGATTGCCAACCAATCCTGTGGCATAAATATTAGCATGGGCCCAGCGTTTCAACACACTCGCCGTGGTTGGCGTTAACGCCCCTTTGCTTTCAATCTGGTTTTTACAATAATTAAGGGCATGTAAAAGATCTTTACCTGTTGTTGAGCCTGTTGTAAAACCAACCCAACGTGAATTACAAAAATAGGCAGAAGGAACCACGAAATCGGCACTGTTGTCTTCGGTGAGCAGTTCATTAAACCTTATCAACGCAGCTTTATCCTCGTTAATGATAAACCGCTGCACGTGTAGCCAAGGTGTTTTGGGTTCTATTTTACGAAAATAGGCATCCATTTTATGACAATGAGGGCAAGTAGAGGAAAGAAATAATTCGACATTAATGCTAACGTTTTTATCAGAGTCTTGTGTATACCAAGGCGAAGGCGTAATGCTGGCCCAAAGGGTGCTGCTGAGCATGATCAACATCAAAAACAATCGACAAAAAATTCGCATGAATAAGTACGCTGTTATTTAAAATGAATACTATAGCACTCTGTGGCAATTATAGAAACTTAAGGATCGTGCCTAACACGCTCTGAAATCTGACATAATAATTCATACCCTATAGTGCCAGCAGCTCGTGCAATGCGCTCTACCAAGACATTCGCCCCCCAGAGCTCAACAGGATGACCAACTTCTACTTCTGGGTGGTTGGTTAAATCAACGGCCAACATGTCCATAGAAACTCTGCCCACGACAGTCACCTCTCTACCTTGTATCCAAACGGGGGTATTCGCTGCTATGTGCCTTGGATAACCATCACCATATCCTGCAGCAACAATTCCAATGACTGCAGCTTTATCACTAAACCATCTGCCGCCATAACCTACTTGGGCAAATGGCGGAATAGAATGAATGGCACTAACCGCTGACATAAAACGCATTGCAGGTATTAACCCCAACTCAATCGCCGTTTTATCTGCAAAGGGGGAAACGCCATACAGCATGATACCGGGCCTCACCACGTCAGCATGAGTCTGTGGAAAAGAGATAATGGCCGCCGAATTTGCAAGACTGCGCTGATTAAATCCAAGTACAGCTATATCCTGAAACAATGAAATTTGTTGCAAATTTTCAACGCGCGCAGGCTCATCCGCGCAAGCCAAATGAGTCATTAAACCCATATCTTTATCAACCCAAGCGCAGCCTTGTAGTGCGGTCATAACGTCTTGCAGTTGCTCAACTTTAAAGCCCAGTCGATTCATGCCCGTATTGACCTTTACCCAGAGCTTAATTGGATTAGGCAAGGGTGTATTTAAAAGCCACTGCACTTGTTGCGGTTGGTGTACTACCAAACCAAACTGATGCCGTGCCACAGTCTGTAATTCGTCGGCGCTGAATACGCCTTGAAAGAGGATACAAGAGGTCCGCAGGCCTAAGGCGCGAATGGCCAGCGCCTCTTCAAGACAGGCCACGCCAAACGCATCCACTTGCCCTTCTAATACCGGAGCAACAACAGCCACACCACAACCATAAGCATTTGCTTTAATCATGGCAATGATTTTTTTACCTGGGGCATATCGTCTGACTTGCGCCACATTATGTAATAAAGCACTGGGTTCTATCACCAGTCTGGTAGGCCTTGACACCTTAATCTACCCCTTGGTAGCCATTGAATGCCAAATCTTCGAAACGCGTGAATTTACCAATAAAAGCCACCCGAACCTTACCTATAGGTCCATTTCTCTGTTTGGCAATAATAATTTCAGCCGTACCTTTATCGGGACTGTCTTCATTATAAACTTCATCCCTATAAATAAAACAAATGACATCCGCATCCTGCTCAATAGCGCCGGACTCTCTTAAGTCAGACATCATAGGGCGTTTATCTGCACGTTGCTCCAAACTTCGATTCAACTGCGATAAAGCAATTACAGGTACCTGTAGTTCTTTAGCCAGGCTCTTGAGACTGCGAGAAATTTCAGATATCTCAGCAGTACGGTTGTCCGCACTAAATCCTGGTGCTTTCATTAATTGTAAATAGTCGACCACGATTAACCCTAAAGAGCCATGCTCTTTGGCAAGGCGCCTGGCACGCGTGCGCATTTCACCTGGGCTTAAGGCAGGCGTGTCATCAATAAATAAGGGTGCTTCAGAAAGCATGTGTACGGCTGATGTCACACGCGGCCAATCATCATCATCTAATTTTCCAGTTCTAATTCGATGTTGATCAATACGACCTAAAGAAGACATCATCCTCATGGCAAGAGAATCTGCGGGCATTTCCATAGAAAAAACCAGCACTGGTTTGCCTGATTTTATAGCCGCATGCTCAGCCATGTTCATCACTAAGGTGGTTTTACCCATAGAAGGACGCCCCGCAACAATCACCAAATCGGAAGGCTGTAAACCAGAGGTCATTTCATCTAAATCGGACAAACCAGTAGCAAGTCCGGTGATCGTTTCACCACTGTGATACAGTGCATCGATTTTTTCAACGGTACGCACCAAAATAGATTTGATGTTCTCAGGTCCACCATCACCGCCTGTTTGTTCACCTATGGCAAACACTTTGCTTTCTGCCAAATCCAATAATTCAGGTACTTCTCTCCCAGCGGGATTATAAGCTGAATCAGCAATTTCAGTGGCCACGCCAATAAGCTGCCGTTGTACGGACTTCTCTCGTACTATATCGGCATAAGCCGTGACGTTGGCTACGCTGGGTGTGTTATTAGCCAATTCAAATAAATAGGATTCCCCACCCGCATCATCTAACTCATTAAAAGATTTTAGAGTATCCAGTAGTGTGACGACATCAAAGGGTTGATCCTTTTTTGCTAAAGCAGAAATGGCTCTGTATAAAATTCTGTGCTCGGTACGATAAAAATCCGCCTCACATAATTTAGTATTGATTTTATCCCAAACCTGATTGTCAAGCATTAATCCACCAATAATGGATTGCTCAGCCTCAGCAGAATGCGGTGGACGCTTTAAGGGATCCACCGTTTTTTTTGAAATTTTTAAGTCAAGCATAATTACTTTTTATCTAACCCATGTTTGCGTGCGACCCAATAGGGAGACACCAATATACCCTCGAACATACAGTTTATTACCTTCAAGAGTCATCTTGGCTTTATAAATTTTACCTGTTTTAGGATCAAGAATAGAACCTTCATTCCACACGCCTTCACCTTGATCTTTTAATCCCCAAACAAATTCTATACCTTCAATTTTTTTATCTTTAAATGCACCTGGACATTTAGAACAAATGCCTGTGTCACCGGCTTGATGGAAAATTTTAGTAATAGTACCATTTAAAGTACCATTAGAGATTTTAAGATCAACTATTGCTCTTTTTTCACCCGTTTTTTCATCAACAGTGGTCCATATGCCCACCGGTGACTGTACGGATGCCATAACCACTGGCAGATAACAAACAGCTATAACAAAAGCACACAACTTCTTCCATACATTCATCCAATTCTCCAGTAATAAATAAAAAAGACGCTTTGTGGGAAATCAGCCTTCATCTCGCGATGACAGGCTCTATTATACCGCGATCAAAAAGACACCCACAAGACTGCAATAACAAGTTACTTTACCAGTTCAAGAATCAAATTAAAAGCAAGTAGCCGGTATTGGATGGTTGGCAGTATATATACCTTCCCCGGATGGGTTTTCAGGTTTTATGCGATTGATTTTTCCGTTCATGCCGTCTTTAAAAACTCTCAATATATTAGACTATTACTCGCTTTTAAAGAGGGCATGAACGGAAAAATCAATCGCATAAAATCCCGAAAACCCATCTGTGAAAGGTATACCCAAAATGCTTGGAATTTCGGTATAGTCTCTTAATCTAAAACCCAATAAAATCACAAAGGCATAAAAAACTGTTCTAAATCGGACTCACTCAAGCTCATGGTGTTAGAAGCATCTGCTGATAATATGCCATTAACCAGCTGTCTTTTTCGCTCCTGCATGCCCAAAATGGCTTCTTCTACAGTGCCTGCCGTAATTAATTTATAAACAAATACTGGATTTTCTTGACCAATTCTATGTGTTCTATCAGTGGCTTGATCTTCTACTGCAGGATTCCACCAGGGATCATAATGAATTACCGTATCGGCTCGGGTTAAATTAAGTCCTGTACCACCGGCTTTCAAACTGATTAAAAAAATGGGCGCGGTACCCTGCTGAAAAGTATCAACTAAAGCTTGCCTGTTTTGCGTCTGTCCGGTTAATTTCAAATAATCATACTGTTTGACTAGCAGTTGCTCTTCTATTAACTTCAACATCGAAGTAAATTGCGAAAACACCAAAACCCGTCTGCCTTCTTCAACCAAACCAGCAAGCAATTCCATTAAAGCATCCAGCTTACTCGACGTGCCATGAGCAATAGCAGCTTCCGGTAAAGACAACAAGCGTGGATCACAACACACTTGACGTAATTTAAGTAACGCATCCAATAATAAGATATGACTCTTACCCAGGCCTTGTTTGGCTATGGCATCACGAACTTTTTTCTCCATGCTCATGCGAATGGCTTCATACAGATCGCGTTGTGGCCCAACTATCTCAATAGTACGCGTCATTTCTGTTTTGGGTGGTAATTCGCTGGCTACTTGATTTTTAGTGCGCCTTAACATAAATGGCTTGACTCTTTTCGCCAATAACGCTCTTCGGTCCCAATCGGAATGTTTCTCTATAGGGGTTCTAAACCAAAGCCTGAATTGTTTGGCATCACCTAATAAGCCTGGCATTAAAAAATGAAACAAGGACCACAACTCACCTAAATGATTCTCCAAAGGTGTTCCAGTAAGGCACAAACGATGCGAGGCCCTCAGTTGCTGAATAATTTGCGTGGTCTTAGTGCGTGCATTTTTAATAAATTGAGCTTCATCTAAAATTAAGTAATAAAAATAATAGGCCACAAATTTTTCTTTATCCCTATGAATTAACCCATAGGTAGAAATAACCAGATCATAATTATCAAAATTATCTTGGTAACGTTCACTGCCATGGTAAACCAACACTTTTAACTCAGGCGTAAATCGTTTGGCCTCTGCCAGCCAATTACCCACAAGACTCGTGGGGGCTACAATTAAGGTTGCATTTTTTAGCCGCCCCTGTTCCTTTTCATATTGCAGGTGCGTCAAGGTTTGCACGGTTTTACCCAGACCCATGTCATCAGCCAACACACCACTAAAGCGACTGGTTCGTAAAAACTGCAACCAATTCAAACCATAATGCTGGTAGTCTCTTAATTGTGCGTTTAACCCGCTTGGAATGGGAATTTCAGGAAGATCGGTTAAAGTGGTTAAACGTCTTAACTCATCACGTAACGTTTCAGCACCAGCCCAACGTGACTTGGTAGCAGCAATTGCCAACTCAGCTTCCTGCATTAATATTAATTGATACTGGTTAATTTGTAACTGCTGATTGTCATCCATGTAGCGTAAACCAAATTGCAGTAACAAGCGCACCAAGGGCTTAATCCGCCCCATTTGCACCTGCAGTACACGCCCGCCATCTAAAGGCAGTTGAACCAACTGTGTATCCGGCAAACCGTCTAATTCAGCACCACTATAACGTTGAATCAAGTCAGCAACCAAGGGCACGATACTGACCGTTTTCCCCTCGACCAAAATACCCAGTTGATAGGAGAAAAAATCCGTGGTGCTTTCGTGCAAATCAGAAAACCATTCAACATCATCAGCACTGATTACTTCCTGATACAATGGACTTGCAAACTCAATTTGCCACCCTTGCTGCTTCAGCTGAGGCAAAATCGTACTATAAAGCACCTCTAAATCTGCAGATTTTTTAATGTTATTTAAAGCAAAAAAAGTATTTTTTTCTAAATCATGCTGGTTTTTTTCCCAGTGATGCAAGGCTCTTAGACCCAGCTGTTGCTGCAACTCATGCAGTTTTATACCTTCAAAATAATAATCACGCTTGTACTCAATTAACACATCTTCCTGCTGACGCACAACGCTGGTACATTCATCAGTGCTTGCTGTTATTAAGCCCGCATAAGAAAAACAAGCTCGTGCGATAAAGATGGCATTCGGCTCTGCGGAGTCATTATCAGCTTGCGGCATTGCATCTAGAATCAATACCGGTACTGGAGTTACTTCTAAAAGCTCTCGCGTTGTGAATACTTGTGGCGTAGGAAACTCAGGGCAGGTTTTAACCATTTTTTGAGTCAACAGATCCGCCTGCTCTAGAGGTATGGGCGGTGCTTCGAGTAAATGACGCAGTTGCTGTACCGGATAAGGGGTATTTAAATGTCCCATAACCGATTCTAAAGTATTAAAATACCAACTGTCATCCAACAATAAGGGCTTAATGATGTTATGGTCTTGCATTAACAACAACTGCTGATTTCCATTGGCAGCTAAGACCCATTGACAGGTACCAAGATAGGCTTCACCTATTTTAATCGGACTGGTTTCATTCTCACTAAAGTAGGCCCTTCCTGTTGCCAGTATTCGCTCCAATAACTCACTGTTACGAATGATTAAGTAATCAAACCAATTAGACACCCCACACTTAAACAGTAATTGAGCAACAATATCATTGTCATCACCAACAAAATGCTGTTTTTTTGATTCAGCAAGGCTATTAAAAACAACTCTTTTTCCGTACCCACCTCGTTTTAATATTTTAGCCAAAGCCAACCTAATTGCGATTTTATGTTCATGTTTTTCAAGTCGCAAATCGATTAAATAAATCAAATGGTGTGTGGCTTCATGTTTTTTACTGGCCGTGGCTTCCTGTACCCGCAGGTTTTTTAACCAGGTATCCAATTTTCTATCAAGCCTGTCAACCGAGTGAAATTCAGCACTTACCTGTTCTCTATCACGCAATGCAAACAAACAGGCCGCCGCGTGTTTGCAATTTAACTGATAGGGACAATTACAACGAGCAGGTTTACTAGGCCAGGCCTTCAAATCCATATGTACATCATAGATCTGACTGGTACTGCCTTTAATACGCCCGCGCAACAAACCATCACTTAAGCGGACATTAAGCACTTGTCCTTTTTGAAAGTACTCTTGTCCTCGCAGTAATACATTTGCCTCAAAAGCTTCAGGCATTTTTGATATTGCTTCATTTAGCATAGGTAAAGAGATGTCCAAGCAAAAGGGTCTATTGTAGTCAATTTCTGACCTAATTGACAGCGTGCATTTGCAGATGTTGGCGCGGTGCTGTCCGAATAAAGGCGTTCATTTCAACTGCATTGTTGGACCAAGACCCAACCCACGGCAGATTCCTCCAATATTAATGCGACAGCCATGGCAAGCGCACTGTATCTTTGCCTCATTTTGATCTACAATTAGCAATAAATAAACATAAATAGTGTAAAATGATGCAAACAAACCTTACTGTTCTTATGGCACAAATCAACCCCACTGTAGGCGCTCTTGAGTCTAATCGGGATAAAATCATTACAATTATTAACAACACCCAACAGCAGCACGATGTTATTGTTTTCCCTGAGTTGGTATTGACGGGTTATACCCCTGAGGATTTGTTGTATCGCAAAGAATTTCAGCAAGCAGTCACCGAACAATTGGCTTTAATTCAGGATGCCGTAGAAGATTGCTACGTGCTAATAGGCCACCCTAGCGTAGAGGGCGAGCATTGCTACAATTCTGTAAGTGTCTTTTATCAAAAACAACAAGTACAACGATACCACAAACAAAAATTACCGAATTATGAAGTCTTTGATGAAAGACGCTATTTTACTCCCGGGGACAAGCATCCCTGTATTCTAGATATAAAGGGTTATAAGATCGGCGTTTGTATCTGTGAGGATTTGTGGCAACCAGGTCCTGTAGAAGATCTCATCACTCATGGCGTTAGCATCATACTTTCATTAAATGCCTCACCTTTTGATGCCGATAAATACCGAAAACGAGAAAATATTTTAACTGCCTATGCCCAACAAGGCATCGCGGTTGTTTATGTCAATCAAATAGGCGGTCAGGATGGGGTTTTATTTGATGGGCAATCCTTTGCAATGGATAAGACAGGTACTGTCCGCGCGCGCGCGCCGGTCTTTGAAGAAGACTTGCGTACCGTGCAATTTCAAGGTGAGACAATGCTCGGGCAAGTCACCCCACTGCTGTCCACGGAAGCGCTCATTTACCAAGCCTTAGTTTGCGGTACTAGAGATTACGTTCATAAAAATCATTTTTCTGGAGTCATACTTGGGCTTTCAGGCGGTATCGACTCCGCCCTTACTTTGGCTGTCGCTGTTGATGCTTTAGGAGCCAAACAAGTTCATGCCGTGATGATGCCATCACGTTATTCCGCCGCAATCAGCCATGATGATGCAGCAGAACAGCTGAAAATACTGGGGGTTGAAAATACCAGTCTTTCGATTGAACCTGCTTTTGAGACCATTTTGGCAACGCTTGAACCTGTATTTAAAGGATTACCAACAGACACCAGCGAAGAAAACATTCAAGCGAGAATTCGCGGTCTGCTGCTCATGGCCCTATCCAATAAAACTGGAAATATGGTGCTGATAACCAGCAATAAAAGCGAAACAGCAGTGGGCTATGCAACTTTATACGGCGATATGGCCGGTGGCTTTGCACCATTAAATGACGTGTTAAAAACCCAAGTGTATGCTTTGGCAAGGTATAGAAACACGCTCTCCCATGTTATTCCAGAGCGTGTTATCACACGTGCGCCCTCAGCAGAATTAAGAGCCAATCAAACCGATCAAGACAGTTTGCCTGATTATGCGGTGTTGGACGCCATTATAGTCGCTTATATGGAAGAGAATTTAAGTCCCGCAGAAATAGAACAATTGGGTTTTAAGTCCGATGACATAGTGCAAGTGATTCAATTAATAAAAAACAATGAATACAAACGGCGCCAGGCAGCGCCTGGAATCAAAATAAGTGCCATCGCTTTTGGTAGGGACTGGCGTTATCCCATATCACATGGATTCTGGGCCTAAATCCTGTTCCAATTGATTCACGGCCTCACTTGATTCCGACTTTGTGTGGGTGAAGAAAGCGTTTGCGCCCACCAGGCCCATGACCGCACTTGTAATCGTTTTTAGAAGGTTGATCAAATAATCACCCCAGCCCAAATCTCGCTCTAATATGGGTTTAGCAACTTGTATCGCTGCTGCACATTGCTCTTTAAATGTTTTTTCTGCGTGCTCTGCCGCCAGTTGCGGATTATTTAGATTCTGTCGATACCTATTACGAGCAAGTCGTAAGTCGGCTAATAAAGTAATGGCTTGACTGCACGCTTCTGGAAATTGATGCTGGTCTGCTTTACCTATTTTATTAGACAGTCCTGACAAAGCAACATCGATTTTTTTCAGTATCGCTCTGATTTTTACATCTTCAGGCTTTGAATACAGAACAGTATATTCACCTTTATTTAAGCGCTCTAATTTGCCCAGTGCATTATCCAGATTATAAATATTATCTTGCGTTGGATCATCAGCATCATGACCATGAACGAATGCTAACGAATTACCATTTGATAATGCTGCAGGGCGATCGATAAGGTCATAACATCGGTTCCAAATTAACATTGCAAACGGCGCATTTGTTAAATCAACGGACATGCCAGAATAGCCTTTTTCCATATCGGCGTGCTCATACAAGGCATGAACTGTATTTTCTTTAACATGTTGTTGAAATACCACATTGATTGCATCAATGGTCTGTGCTAATTCAATCGCAGTCCTGTCTGCATAAGCAACGCCCAAGTGCTCTGCAATGTGTTTGATTGTATTCAAACCAATGCCGGCATGACTGAAAAGTACAATGCTGGTTTTATCTTCACTCAAGGTGTAAGCAATCGCTCTCAATGTCGGTTTATAAGCTTCATCAGCAATCTTTATCAGTTCGTCTCTTGAGACCAGGCCTCTGTCTATTAATATTTGGAGGCTTTCAAGAGAGCGGGCAAGCCAGCCCTGTAACATGGGAGCATGAAAATGCCCTTGCTTTTCGTAGGCTTCTATAAACTCAACGCCATGATTGGAAAAAAGTATTTCAACAGGGACATGATGTTGATGTAATTTTTGTAATATTTTCAATGTATAATAATCATTGTTTCCTCTGTCAGCAAGTTCATCACCGACAAGCCTTACTGTTGCGGCAGTATTGAATTCTATTTTATCTAATATTGCATTAAAATCACGCAAATGTTGCTGCGAAAGCGCATTGACTCCTGTTTTGTAAATCGCAACCAACTGCTGGTAATCGGCCTCACTCAGATTCTTCGCTATTCCATGTTTTACAAGAAGAAACAGCAACTTCATTGCATTTCCATGCAGATCCCCTATAGTAATCTCCGCGCCTTGAGCAGCAAGGCAATTTTCGTCTGCAAGGGGTAAGGTAAAAATATCAACTTCCAGTTCTTTAATTAACTCTGCGGTCATATTTGATCCTGATAGCACATTTAGTATCACAAAGTGTAGCACAAGTTTATTAACTAGTCATGAAGCCTACTTGCAAATTTAAAGCAAACCGATACCATGTTATGGAAAATAATAATAACAAGGGATGTGATGAACATTAAACTACTTTCAGCGGCTTTGTTAACAAGCAGCATGACTTTTGCAGCAGCTCCAGTGGATGGATGGTATACCAGTGTCTTTGGTGGTTATACCTACTTACCAAACAATATAAATACCACCTACTTAGGCCAAGCAATTAGTAACACCTCTGCTAATGATGGTTATAACGCAGGTGCTCGTCTTGGTTTTCAAAGCAATCCCATACGTTATGAGCTTGAATACACCTATCTTGAAGCCGAAACCCAAAATTTTTATGTGAACAACCTTCTACAAACAGGAATTACCGGCAGTACTGTAGGCAACTTACTCATGGCTAATATCTATTATGATTGCCCAGAAATATTACCTGCCATTGCGCCTTATTTGGGTGTTGGAATAGGCTATGCCTTTCTAAAAACCACTTTAAACAGCACCGGCCCCATTATACCCACCTATTTCTCAGCCAAAGAAAATCCCTTTGCTTATCAAGCAACAGCAGGACTTACCTATAATTTTTCTGAAAATTATGCTGCAAATATTGCCTACCGCTATATGGCTACCAGCCATGGCAATCATTTTGGCAGCACCTTCCAAGCGCAGATGGCTAACGCAGGTGTGATCTATCATTTTGATAAGGGTACTTATAAATAAGGAACAAGTATGAAGCAATTCATTCAGCCTGGTTTATACTGCCTGCGCTCACAAAGTGCGCTGTTGGCCTGCGGTATTATCTCGAGCATGGTATTAAGTACAACAAGCTTTGCTTTAAATCCAATGCAAGGGCCCTATGCAGGGGTGTTGGTTGAAATAAGTCATGGTTCTACAAACTATCAAACTCAATATATAAATAATGGTACAACCTACAGCGGCGCTGTGGACAGCAATCCCATTGGCGGTGGTGGTGGTGCAAATTTGGGCTTTAGAATTCAAAATTTTCGCATCGAGGCTGAAGCGCTCTACAATTATAATGGAACCAGCTCAGTCACAGTGGGTGACTGTACAATAAGGAGCCCCAAGACCAGCACGCCATCAGGTACCTGTCCCGCAGCACTAACCAATGCAGCCCTGGGTTTTAATGGCAGCACCACCACAATGTACGGCTTTGTAAATGGCTATTATGATTTTCTGACCTATGGCAATGATGCCATAACCGTGCCTTATCTGGGCATTGGCTTGGGTGGCGCGCGGGTTAGAAACAGTGTCAATTTTGTTAATACCAATACCTCAGCATCGATTGGTAATAGTGTTTACAAAACCAGCACAGCCATACAAGGAATCATGGGCTTAAGCTTCTTTATAGATGATTATGCCTGGCTGGGAATAGACTACCGTTATACATCAACCTACACCGTTAACAATCTAAATAGCGCACGTGTTGTACTCAATGCCATTAACTTCAATCTAAATTGCGCTTTTGGAGGATAAGCTTTTATAAAGCGTCCCTGGTATGCGGTTTGCCTTGTGGTTCTTGCCACAAGGTAACAAATAAAACCATCACTACCGGTCCTAAAAACAAACCCAATAATCCCAAGGTTTCAACACCGCCCAAAATACCAAATAAAACAGCCAAAAATGGCAACTCAATGGCACCACCGATTAAAACAGGCTTTATCAAATGATCAGCAGTGAACATCACTAAAGTACCCCAAACCAGCACTATAATTGCACCCAGCATACTGCCAATACACAACAGCACCAAGGCCACACTCACAAAAATGACCGGTACAACAAAAGGTATCATCGCGGCTAGAGCTGTCACAAATCCAATTAAAGTAGGTGCTGGGAAACCGACTAAGGCATAACAAACACCCATCAAAATACCAACACCTATACCTACAGCGATAGTTCCGTTGACTGTCGCCCTTAAGGCACTAGGCAGCCTGTCAGCATATCGATACCACCTGTCACCAAGACAATACTCACCCACATGGTGAACCTGCAACAGCAATTGATCACCATCTCTATAAAAAAAGAACAGGCTTAGTAAGGTAAACCCCACTTGCACACTTCTATGAGCAAGATTTAAACCTATTAGCTGAATGTAATAACTGGCGGGCGTTAATGTTAAATGTAAATTGGACAGAAAACTTCGCACATTCCCAGGTTTACCAATATGCTCATCCCAATAAGCAACCAATTCACTGCCAATCCAAGGGAACTTCTGCAAAAAATCAGGGGCAGAGCCACCATCTTTATTAACTTGCTGCAAAAAATTAATAAATACTTGTAACTCCTTAAGCAAAATGCCCACAAGCCAACTCAAAGGTAACAGCAACAACAGGCCCAGTAAGCTTGTAAATAATAAAGCCGCCAGATCTTGATGTCTGCCAAACAGTTTGCGCCATTGGTTATATAGAGGGTAAGTTGCAATGACTATAATAGCAGCCCAAATCATGGAGGGTATGAATTTATGCGTAATAAACAGCGTCAGACAAACTATCCCTATAGTTAAGCCTATGCTCATCAACTCCTTGTGTGTGTTATTCATCAAGCGACGCTCCAGGCTATAACTTGTAATAGCAAGCACGCAGGCACTGCGGCCAACACATCATCTAACATGATTCCCAACCCGCCAGGCACCTTTTGATCGATGAATCGAATCGGTTGTGGTTTCCATATATCAAAAATTCGGAATAAAACAAAGCCTAAAACCATCCAGCTCAGTCCTCTTGGTGCCATGAACATAGTCAACAAGTAACCAACTACTTCATCCCAGACTATTCCTTTATAGTCATGCACACCCAATTCAAGAGTCACCTTATCGCTGACCCAAACGCCTAAAAAAAAGGCGAGTACCGTTAACACAAAATACACCAGCCAATGACTGCTGACGAGCAGAAGATACAGCGGAACAGCAGCCAAAGTACCCCAGGTTCCAGGAGCAATGGGCATCAAACCACTGCCAAAGCCAAAAGCAATAAAATAGACGGGATCTTGCCATACACGGCTTGCTAAATGCACATGTTTCATTAGAATTCCTTTTGCTGGGTTGCAGATTAAAAATGCGAATAGCCACTCGGCATTAACGCTTCACAAAGCGTATCAGATACTCTGATTCTTAATCCAGACAACTCTTCTATCAAACCTATAGGATAACAAACCAAACCTGCTTTTTTGAGTTCAGCCATCAATGAATCTAAATGTTGCGCTGATACTGTAAAGCATAACTCATAATCATCACCGCCTCTAAGCGCCAAGTCAACAGCCTGGTTGCCTAAATATTTAATTAGCAAAGGATGAACAGGCAGTGCATCCTTAGTCAAACAAGCACCAACCCCACTGGCAATACAAATATGATTTAAATCAGCGCTCAAGCCATCGGAAATGTCTATAGCAGCCGACGCGTAAAGACGTAAAAGTTGCATTAAATCCACGCGTGGTTTTGGATGTAACAAATGCTGCATTAACACCGCTTTATCAGGCGCCGAAACATCTTGTCGGTCTAATAATTTAATGGCAAGTGCCGCTGCACCTAACGGTCCAGAGACCAAAATAACATCGCCAGGCTTGGCACCACTGCGTTTTGTTGATTGGCCTGGAGGAGCAAAACCCATAACAGTCAAGGTGATTGATAGCGGTCCACGGGTGGTATCACCACCAACCAAATCCATGTTAAATGGCGTCAGTGAATCCTTTAGACCGCGTGCAAAAGCGTTTAACCATTGCGGGTCTGGCTCAGGTAACGTTAAAGCAAGCGTTATCCAACAAGGTTGGGCTGCCATAGCCGCCAGGTCACTCACATTCACCATGACCGCTCTACAGGCTATATCATAAGCATCCCATTCAGGTAGAAAATGAACGCCAGCAACTAAAGTGTCCGTGCTAACCAGCAAATTCATACCCTCAGGGATGTGCAGACAAGCAGCATCATCACCTATACCCAAGAGAACGTCTGCGCGTTTTATAGGAATCGATTTAACAAGTTGATTAATAAGCGAGAACTCATTCATCCTGACTGATTTCAACAGCGCGGACTTGTCTTGCTAAATTATTTAAAACGCCATTAACATAACGATGCCCATCTTGAGAGCCAAACTCTTTAGTCAGAGAAACGGATTCATTAAGAACGACTTTATAAGGAATTTCAGGACAATAAAACAACTCAAAAGAGCCAATACGTAATACCGTCAGTTCTATAGGGTTTAAACTGCTCACTTCCCGGTCAATAAAAGGCACCATGCTGGCCTCTAATGAATCAACATGGGCAGGAATGCCATGCAACAAACGGCAAAAATAGTCGCCATCCACTCGTTCCATATTATTAGCGATACGATACTGTGCCTCTATTTCATGCAGATCATAGCCAGACATTAACCATTGATACAGTGCCTGCAATGCTAATTTGCGTGCGCGTCTTTTACCACTTATTGATTGCTTTTCCACTGCTACCTCATTTACTCTATGTCTTCTTTCATTTGATCAATAGTTTGCCTGAAATCACTAACGTCCTTAAAACGTTTGTACACTGAGGCAAACCGCACATAAGCAACATGGTCCAGTCTGAATAAGGTCTTCATGACCAACTCACCTATCAGCTGGGAGTCCACTTCACGTTCACCGCGACGTCGCAGTTCTTGCGTAATTGCAATAATTGACTCTTCCAAACTATCGACACTAACGGGTCGTTTTTCTAAAGCGCGTAACATTCCTGAACGTAAATTAGCCAGATTAAAAGTCTCGCGTCTGCCATCACGCTTGATAATTAAGGGCATAATCAATTCAGCAGTTTCAAAAGATGTAAACCGTTCATGGCATTCTAAGCATTGTCGCCTTCTACGCACTTGTGCGCCATCAGCGACCAAGCGAGAATCAACAACTTTGGTTTCTTCTGCACGACAAAAGGGACAATACATGATTAACCATAAACCGGAAATTCACGACACAACAGCACCACCTGAGCCTGAACTCGTGCAATAGTCGCTTCATCATTAAGATTATCCAGTACATCGGCCAACCAATTAGATAACAGTGCCACTTCTTTATGTTTAAAGCCTCTGGTAGTAACAGCAGGCGTACCCAAACGTAAACCACTGGTTACAAAAGGTGAGCGCGGGTCGTTAGGCACCGAATTTTTATTCACAGTGATGTTTGCTTTGGATAAAGCCGCATCGGCTTCCTTGCCTGTAATATTTTTATTAATCAAATCAACCAACAGCAAATGGTTGTCTGTTCCACCCGATACAATATTGTAACCACGGCTGGTTAATACCTCACACATGCTTTTAGCATTAGCCAGTACCTGCTGTTGGTAGACTTTAAATTCAGGCATTAATGCTTCGGCAAAAGCGACCGCTTTTGCTGCAATAACATGCATTAATGGTCCTCCTTGCATCCCAGGAAATACTGCTGAATTGAGTTTTTTCTCGAGGTCTTCATTGGCCTTACAAAGAATTAATCCGCCTCTAGGGCCTCTTAAGGTTTTATGTGTGGTAGTGGTGACTACATCAGCATAAGGCAGCGGTGAGGGGTAAAGTCCCACGGCAATCAAACCGGCGACATGCGCGATATCAGCCATCAAATAAGCGCCTACCTTGTCAGCTATAGCACGAAAACGCGCCCAATCAAGAACCCGTGAGTAAGCAGAAAAACCGGCTATGATTAATTTAGGTTGGTGTTCCAGAGCCAAGGCTTCCAGCGCCTCGTAGTCAATTAAGCCCGTATCAGCATCGACGCCATAGGCTACAGCCTGATACAGTTTGCCCGAAAAGTTTACCTTTGAACCATGTGTTAGGTGACCCCCATGTGGTAAGGCCATACCTAAAATGACATCACCAGGCGCTAACAAAGCCATCAATACAGCCGCATTAGCCTGAGAGCCTGAGTGGGGTTGCACGTTGGCATAATCAGCCCCAAAAAGCTGCTTGGCCCGTGCAATTGCTAATTCTTCAGCGACATCTACGAACTCGCAACCACCATAGTAACGCTTGCCAGGGTAACCCTCTGCATATTTATTAGTAAGTACCGATCCCTGAGCTTGTAGCACGCGTGGACTTACATAATTTTCTGAAGCGATAAGTTCTATATGATCTTCTTGCCGACGCTGCTCAGCAACCATCGCGTTAAAAAGTTCGTCATCAAAATGCGCTATGGTGTAACTGCTATCAAACATAAGTAATCCCTACCTGGATTTAACAATCAGATTATTACGTACCAGCCTAACGCCATCCACACCCGACGCGACTCTTGCGGCACGCTCTTTTATCATGGAATTATCAACAAAACCACTCAATTGCACTTGATCTTTATACGTTCTAACTTTAACAGAAAAACCACTGGTTCCTAACTGATCAACCAAACTGGCCTTTACTTTAGTAGTGATGGCCGTACTGTCAAAATACTCTCCAGTACTTTCAGTATTGGGCGACGTAGAACAAGCACTAAGAGCAAGCAAAGATGCCAGGCACAGCATTTTAAGTGAGTCAAGCACTTAAGGCTCCTTGAAAAAGATTAAAGAAAAACACTAGGATATCACAAAAATCACCCGCATATGAAGAAAAAATGCATCTATTCTGGTCAAATTAAAGTTTGGACCAAGCGGCATGGAATCGAATGAGTAGAAGGCTTCAGGTGGATTATGCAACTAGGCAGCAACTCGATCATTAATAACCAGAGAAACAGACACATGGGCTTTTGCCAACATATTCACCAATATCAACATATTCACCAATATATCAATAGTGAATTTTTGGATCAGACCTCGTTTTAAATCGATGGACGGCGCAAAAACATGATGTTTCTCCAATCGACGCGTTGAAAACATTATTCAGTGGAAAACCTCCCGATGTTTTCTTTTCTGAGACATGGAGCTAGCCCAAGCTGTTGCTGGCTTCATCAGCACGATTGGGCGCATAGCGACCAATCGTGCTGAATGGTTACAATGAAAGTTACATTAATATACATCGCTCTTTTTCTTGAACTTTCAAGCCATCATCGTGACTATAAGAAATGTGATACTTGTTTGCCATCCAGATGCCAGTAGAAGCAAGTAGCATGGGTATAGTGTATGACGCGTTTGCTGCTGTTAGTTTGTTGTTAACATTCGTCAATTCACTCTTAACATCGGCTAGTTGTAGCTGAGCATTCGCTAGCTGTATTTGGCTGGTTTGTAATTTAGCTGCACTCTCTGCTTTTTCATCTTCAAGTACTTTCAATTGGTCTTCCTGTAACTTAATAGCCACGCCTGCTGTTACTGCAGATGCTGTTGCTGCTGTTGCTAAAACCGTAAAAAATTTTTCTCTTGCCATTTTATTACTCTTAATATTTAAGTATTTAAGTTCAATGAATAACCCGCAAGAATTCCGTCTCTTCAAGGTGGAAATGTAAGCCCCTTAATAGATATACATTGCTTAAAAAAGGCGCCTAAAGGCGCCTTTTTTTTAACGTCAATCTATCTGTCTGATATGGTCACTTTAGCTTGCTTATTAAAATAAGGAGCAACTAAAATGGTGCTGTTTACATTAGCCCAACCGGAATAAATAGTATAGAAAGGTGACTGAACAGTAATATACATGCCACTATGACAGTAAAAATAATAAAACAAACTGATGTAATGAGGTGACTCATAACGATAGACATTAAAATCAACCGTGGAACCATCATCAAAAGTTCCATACACACGCACATCAGTGAAACTGTTATTAATGATTTCAATTTCACAATAACCAGGATAAGTTACACCTTTAGCTGCGGCTGCAGCTTGAGGCGCAGACAACCCGTTCTTGGCAACTTTAGGAGCAGATAATCCTTGCTTAGCAGATTCCTGATCAGCACTGTCTGCATTGGGATTCATGTGCAAATTAATTGCAAATACATTGGTCAACATACTAAAACATACTACAAACAACAAAGACTTCAACCTCATGGTTTTCCCCTTAGTTAAATGGAAATCGTATCCTAACATAGTATTCAAATTAATCAAAGGGTTTTTTTTATATACCTTTCGCGGGTGATTTCTTTGAATAATTAACCAATTAGGCTCGTATCCGGGATAACTTCCTGTTGGTACCAAGTAAAAGAGTTTTGAAAAAATATAGATGAATAGCATTTTTTTGATGGTATACTAAAAGATTAATCAATTTTATACCGCGCGCGCAGTATAACTTGACAACAGTCATAGTGAGTAATCAATTTGTTAGGGGAACATCAATGAAAAAGCGCATGCAGATCATGGGAATGGCCTTAGTGGTTGTTTTCGGTGGCATCATTGCCTTTAACCTAATCAAATCCATGATGATCAAACACTTCTTCAGCAGCTACCAACCACCTGCTGTCAGCGTTTCCTCTGCCGTTGCTCAATCAATCGATTGGCAACCAAGCATCAGCTCTATTGGTAATTTCGTCGCCATCAATGGCGTGGAGGTCAGCTCACAAGCATCAGGCAATGTGGTGCAAATAGCCTTTGAATCAGGCCAATATGTTACAAAAGACACGCCATTAATCACCATAGACGACAGTGTTGATCAGGCCAGGTTAAAATTTAATCAGTCACAATTAACCCTCAAAGAACTCAATTACAAACGGCAAACCGATTTGTTCAAAAAAGGCGCCACTCCCAGCTCCAGCGTAGATGAAGCTAAGGCCAACCTGCAACAAGCTCAAGCCCAAGTTGAACAAATACAGGCGCAAATAAATCACAAACACATAGAGGCCCCCTTTGATGGCCGTTTGGGTATTCGACAAGTAAGTCTCGGTCAATATATAAATCCAGGACAAACAACCATAGTGTCACTACAAACGCTCGATCCCTTGTATTTAGAATTCTATCTTCCAGAACAATTTTATAAGAAAATACATCTGGAGCAGACGGTGACGTTTACAGTTGCAGAATTTCCAAACATGCTTTTTGAGGCTACGATTACAGCCCTCAACTCTAAAGTTGATTTAAGCACTCACAACGTTCAGGTTCAAGCGACCTTAGCCAACTGTCCGTCTGAGGCCATAAATACACCAACGAAATCCCCCCTGATAAAAACACGCCCAGAAAAAAGAGGCAATAGACTCATCGTTACCTGCAATACCCAATTAAACCAAAAAAATCAAATACGCAATTATGCGTTTATACCCGGTGTCTTCTCCTCCATAGAAATTGCGCAACCTATAAAGCCCAACACGATAGTAGTACCTTCAACTGCTGTTTCTTATAGCTTATATGGCAATGCGGTCTACATTATTGAAAAAGCCAAAGCAGACAACAACAGCGCAGACCTACTGACGGCACATCGTGTATTCGTGACTACCGGCGAACAACAAGGCAATTACACCGTCATTAAAAAAGGCATAAAAGCAGGCCAACTGGTAGTGAGTACTGGCGATTTAAAATTACAAAATGATACCCGAGTTGTGATAAACAATGATGTCATGCTTAACACCGTGAGTAATCCTAAAAATCTCGGGCAATAGGACTCATAAACCTTCGCAATATTTAATCGATGCATCAGGTTGCCACACAAAAAATAGCCCTACCCTTTTTTGTGTGGCAACCTGATGGTTACAGGAACACCTATGAAATTTACCGATCTGTTTATCAAGAGGCCTGTTCTCTCGATAGTTATAAGTTTGCTCATTTTTCTGTTTGGGATTAATTCCATTCATAAAATGCAAATTCGCCAATATCCACGTATGGACAATACAGTCATCACCGTTACAACCAGTTACCCCGGAGCCGATGCTGACCTGATTGCAGGATTCATTACCTCCCCCCTAGAGGGTGCTGTTGCCAGTGCTGAGGGGGTTGACTACATGATCTCCTCCAGCGTTCAGGGGGTTAGCACGATTACCTTAACTATTAAATTAAATTTTGATCCGCAAGTTGCCTTTACTGACGTGATGAGTAAAGTACAACAAACGATCAATCAATTACCCAAAGAAGCGCAACTGCCGGTCATCCTAAAAAAATCAGATGCATCCACCCCATTGATGTACATAAGCCTGGACAGTACTGCAATGACGCCGCAGCAAATCACCGATTATGCAACTCGCGTTGTGCAACCTCAATTACAAACAGTAAATGGCGTGGCTAAGGCTGATATTATTGGCGGATCCACCTACTCCATGCGGATCTTTCTTAATCCCATTAAAATGGCGGCACTGAATGTCACACCAGCAGATGTGTCTTTAGTACTTGCCAGCAACAACTTCTTAACCGCAGCTGGCAATACCAAAAGTGAATATGTTGCCATCAACATGACTGCTAAAACAGATTTGAACAGTGCTGAAGAATTCAAGCAACTCATAATAACCAGCAAAAAAGGCTCTATAGTCCGTTTGCGTGATATAGCTAAAGTAGAATTAGGCTCTGAGGACTATGATACATCAGTATCATTTAACGGAAAAAAAGCCGTATTTCTTTCGATAACACCTACCCCGACTGCCAACCCTCTGACAGTAATCAGCGATGCACGAAAAATAATGCCCTCAATCATCAAAGAGTTTCCACCCTCCTTAACTGGCACCATAGTCTATGATGCCACTGCATTTATTAGAGCCTCCATCCATGAAGTGACTCATACCATTATAGAAGCAGCCCTCATTGTAATTGTGGTCATTTTCTTATTTCTAGGCTCTATGCGTTCTGTTCTTATTCCTCTAGTAACGATCCCACTGTCTTTAGTAGGCGTATGCACACTCATGCTCCTATTAGGCTACAGCATTAACTTGCTCACTCTGCTGGCCTTCGTTTTGGCTATAGGCTTGGTCGTTGATGATGCCATTGTAGTGGTAGAAAACATACACCGACATATAGAAGAGGGGAAAACCCCCATTGACGCAGCCTTAATCGGTGCCAGAGAAATTGCCACACCTATTATTGCCATGACCATCACCCTTGCTGCAGTGTATGCCCCCATAGGATTTATGGATGGCTTAACGGGTGCCTTGTTTAAGGAATTTGCCTTTACTCTGGCCTGCTCGGTTATTATTTCGGGGATCATTGCCTTAACATTATCGCCAATGATGTGCTCTAAAGTGCTGTCTGAAGAACTGAGCAGTGGTCGCTTTGTGCAATTTCTAGATAAGAAATTTAACCACCTCAAAATCATCTATCAAAAAGTGCTACACAGTTTACTGGAAACACGCGCCATCATGCTGCTGTTTGCAGCAGTCGTCATCCTGATGCTGCCTTATCTATATACCCATACAGCAGCAGAAACAGCCCCTGATGAAGATCAAGGCTTCTTTTTTGTCATGGCAACTGCACCTCAATTCGCAACACTTGATTATGTAGAAGCCTTTACCAAGCCTTTTGATGCTATTTATCAAAGCTTCCCTGAGGCAGAAAATTACTTCACCATCAATATGGCTCAACCCATTTCCGGCATGGTACTCAAACCATGGAATGAAAGAACCAAAAGTCAATTTGCCTTAAAAGAGCCCTTGCAAAATAAACTGTCGCAAATTACAGGACTAAACCCCTTTGCTATTATCCCACCACCACTTCCTGGCGGCGGCAGTGGCACACCAGTACAGTTTGTCATCAAAACCACCAATGACTTTCAAAGTTTACTCGATGTATCCAATAACTTAACTGATAAAGCCAAAAAAAGTGGTTTGTTTATCTATGTTGATAATTCACTTAAATTTAACCAACCAGAAATCCAACTGAGTATTAATCGCTCCAAAGCGGCGGAAATGGGCCTGGATATGCGGGCGATAGGAAGCAGTTTAACCAGTGCACTGTCGGGTAATTACGTCAATTACTTTAATTTGCAAGGCCGTAGTTATCAGGTAATACCACAGCTTGATCGCAGGTTTCGTCTGACAACAGAACAATTAGGGCAGATTTACGTTAAAACAATAAAAAACAACATGGTACCACTGTCAACCGTTGTTACACCCATTGAAAAAACTGGGCCTAATGCCGCAACCCATTTCCAACAGCTCAATTCTGCGACCATTCAAGCCGTGATGATGCCTGGCAAAACCTTGGGAGAAGGCCTGCAATTTTTACAAAATGCATCAGCAGACACCCTGCCTAGCGGCTTTACTTATGATTACGGTGGCGCATCACGGCAATTTATGCAAGAAGGCAGTGCTTTGGTATTCGCCTTTATTTTTGCAATTATTATCATCTTCTTAGTCCTGTCAGCGCAATATGAGAGCTTTCGTGATCCATTAATAGTTCTAATCAGTGTACCCATGTCCATTTGTGGTGCCTTGATTCCGCTCAACCTGGGCTTTGCTACCATTAACATTTATACCCAGGTGGGCCTTATTACCTTAATAGGATTAATCAGCAAACACGGCATTTTAATTGTAGATTTTGCAAACCACTTACAACGTGAAAAAAATCTTGATAAACGTGCAGCAGTTGAAGAAGCAGCGGGCATCAGATTAAGACCTATTTTAATGACTACAGCAGCTATGGTTTTTGGTGTCTTTCCTCTATTAATAGCCAGTGGCGCTGGAGCAGTAAGCCGTTTTGACATAGGTCTTGTCATCGCGACCGGGCTCATGATTGGCACCTGCTTTACCCTCTTTGTGGTGCCAACCATGTACACTTACATTGCAGAAGATCACCGGCGTAAACCACCTGAGAAGGAGCACAGTTTATGAGTTTTGCCCCGCCAGCATTTCTTACCTTAAGAGCACATACCCTTAACTTAGATACCGAGTTCTCTACTCTATTAAAACGCTATAAAGTAATTGCCAATCCAATAGACTCAGCGGCAGCAGGTGTACTGCCCCAAAGCAGCCTTGAAGTGCTCTTACAAAGAACCAGCAACTTCATAGTGTCCTGTAAAACCAAGAGAGAAAGTGCTCGTGATGTATTTAAGCAATTAATTATAGAGCTGAAACAAATTCCCAAAGAAGATGAAAAAAAAATCAAACAAGGTGCTATGTTCTTGCTCGGTGCCCTACTTCATCGTTATTTCAGAATTCTTCAAGCATACGATGGTCCCGAAAATTTATTTTGGTCGACATCTAACCCCCTCGACTGCAGATTACTGCAAGCCATAAGAGAGGTGCTACAACTTGAATCAAAAAGCCTGGCTGCGTTTAGAGAACAGGATCTTGCAACCCTGGATGTACAAACTATTGTCAGCACTTTAGAAGTTTTTCGCGACACCATGTTAATAGAACATGCTGTGAATAACAAGCCACATTATATGAACTATCCTCATTTTGCTAATGACAAGAATTTCAAACCCTACTTACAACAGATGATCGATAAACACGCTCTTGATAAGAAAAACCTACCTGTTTTAGGTCAATTTAAAGCCATTTACTTTATTCAATCATTGGTAAAACAAATTGATTCACAACAAACAGAGCTACAAGACACACTACGAGACTGGCAGCTGTATTTAAGTAAACAATACCCTGATTTTAAGCGCCTGGATTCAGAAATAATAAAAGCCCATATTCACAGCCACATTCAACCTGCTGCTTTAAGGGATAAAATTATAAGCATCATAGATGCACCCTATATCCAAGAAAATCTTGCGACCCATACTCATGAAACCTTTGCGGTAGCGATGGGGCACTGTCATGTTAATACAGCCAAGTATGTTGTCTTTGGTGGCTATGCACTATTATTACAATCTGATAAAATTAACTCGGAAATGAAATCATGTATTCATCAGCTACTTGGTATTAAACAGGAGCCAAAGGTGCTCACTGAAAAAGATCAGCATGATGGCATCATCTTTCTGAAAAAATTTATAGAACAAAATCCAGATGTCATTTTGGATTATCAATTTTTCGGCCATAAGCAACAACTGAACACGCAAATTGCCCAAATTGAATTGAGCTTAGTAAATAGAATGCAGGAACGTACCCGGCAAGAGGCCAGTGCTGCTTCGGCAGTTTCATCGGGACCATAACACTGCTTTTGCTCAGATTGCGTTCAGGTTCGAGTGACGGCAGGTCGTTAATGATTCTAGTGACGGAGACCCTTCTCCCGCTGGCGGGAGAAGGTGCCCGACAGGGCGGATGAGGGTGGATCAAATAACATGGGATACTTAAGATGATAAAACAGGTTAATGCTACCTTTGCAAAAACACGTTTAATCAATTTGATTTAGTTAAACAT
>JBIODT010000003.1:0-35841 GCA_044445305.1 Legionellales bacterium
CACCCTCATCCGCCCTGTCGGGCACCTTCTCCCGCCAGCGGGCGAAGGGACTTCGTTAGGAATCGTGGTGGAATCATTAGACTGACATTTTCCGACCATTTTGCTCCTGGCCCGTTTCCATTTGGTTTTGACAGGTAGGTGCTTGGGTTGCATTTATTTTTAACTGATTGATTAGCATTAATAATGCTCGACGGGGTATTTACTTCCTTTTTTAGGTCTAATGATCGGTCTGGTTGATTAAGAGCCTGTTATAGTGGGTTGTGGACTGGAGGTGGGGAGATGAAAAGGTTGGAAAATGGACGGCCTAATGATTCTACCATTATCCCTAACGGAGTCCCTTCGCCCGCTGGCGGGAGAAGGTGCCCGACAGGGCGGATGAGGGTGGGTCAAATGACAGGGATTTTAATCAAACCATGTCCTTCAGAGTAACTCATCCTTGATATAATTTTTCTTGGCAAAGGAGTCAACAACTTCATCCCAACGCGTGGGGGAGATGCCTGTTCCTGGTCGTTTGATGGCTATTTTATCGGCTGTAATCAGCTCATTTTTTTGGATGTTGCAGCGAGCAACCAGACTTTTACGCACAAGTTTGCGGTTACTGTGTTCAGATGGCGTCGGTCTTTTTAGACCATCACCCATGGCCAATTCTATATGCCGAATGGCCGTTACCATGGCTGTTAATTCAACAGGAGACAAGCTTGCTTTGTGATCGGGGCCGTGCATGCTTTTGTCTAAAGTAAAGTGCTTCTCAATGATGCTTGCCCCCATGGCGACCGCTGCAATAGGAACTTCAATACCCAGCGTGTGATCTGAATAGCCAATGGCAATGCCTGGAAAGGCATGGGCAATAGTCATCATGGCTCGCAAGTTAACGTCACTCATGGGGGTTGGATACTGAGTACTTGCATGCAAAACGGTAATATCCGACAGACAGAGTCCGGTCATGAGCAGTGTTTCTAAGGCATGTTCTATTTCTGACAAACATCCCATGCCGGTGGATAAAATAACCGGTTTTCCAAAAGCAGCCACATGTCTTAAAAAGGGCGTATTGGTGAGCTCACCGGAACCAATTTTAAACCGGTCTTGCAAATCATTAAGAAAGGTTGCGCTGGTTTCTTCATCCGGCGTTGACATAAATTGAATGTTTTTGTTATCACAGTATTGTTTTAACTCAATAAAATCTGGGTAGCTTAGCTCCAGTCGTTTGAGCATGTTAAATTGTGATTCTATAGTTTGAGTGTTGGTTTGTTGGTATTCCGCCATATCTGCATCTGGGGTGACCAACAACTCGGTTTTCCAGGTTTGAAATTTAACCACATCAACACCGGCCTGAACTGCAACATCGATGAGTTGTTTGGCGAGAGCAACATCACCATTATGGTTCACCCCAGCTTCTGCGATAATGGTTACTTTAGTCATTATTTGTCTCTTCTATAAGGTTGAAAATAACCGGACGCACTGTCACAACATAAGGCATTCAGCTGCTGTTTGACATCTGGCAAAAAATCCAAGCCGGCTATATAAAAGGGCTGGGTTTCATGCGAAAATTTTTGTTTAAATTGCAACAGACTGTCGCAAGCATCGCTGGTTCGGCCGCCGCCCAGCAGCATTTTTTGGCAGCCCAAGGCCTTGGCACGTTCAAACGCTGCATCCAGTAATAAATAATTGCCATTTTCTTTCAAGTGGGCGCTGTTGTTTGCTGACAAGTGGTAGTGTGCAAGATCTCGACCATACATAAAATAACCGCAGGCAATCAGTGTTTCATTGCTTGTGATTGACAACAGTTCCACTCGCGGCAGTTGTGTCAGTGTTTTAAAGTATTGTGGTGAAAAATAATAAAAGCCCTCGGCCTTATTTTTTTCCATGGTTTGGCCATACAGAACCATAAAATCATCAATGGCCAGTTCGTTAACAGCCACACGGAGGTGTTGTTGTGCCTTACGTAAAATATTGCGCGTGGTTTTTGAATAAAACTGCCAACGCGAGGGGGTATCACTGGTGAGATCGACAACAACAACCTCTCGGTCTAGTGCATGAAAATCAAAATACTGCGCTTGCTTGCTTAAACTGTTGTATGGATGAAAGCGTATAAATTCACAAACAATATTGTCAGCCGCACATTTTTTTCGGTAGGCGCAAAAGGCGCGCTGCAGAAACTCAGGCTCATTGCTTGTTGATAAAGGTCCAGCATAACCATAGTGACTTTCCAAATCGTAAACAGGCTGCTTCAAGGCTTGTCCTGCTACGTGGCTAATCCTTTTTTTTATAGAGCGAAACAGTATTTTTTCCCCTGCTTCCTCGTAATGAAACTCAAACAAGGTATCTTCAGCAGACAGGTATAATCCTGAATAAGCAGCTTGATAATAGCTGTCGTGAAAAAGATCCAACAATTGGCATTACTCCTAAGTACAGGACTTTGGATAAAGCGACATGCAACAAGATGCATGCCGTAACACTATGTGGACGGGCCTGCGTGCGTCTTTTTGCATGCAGGCCCGTCAAGCCCCCTTAGGACAACAATTCAAATTCTTCTTCGGTCATGTTACAGCTTCTCATGAGCTCGGTGTCCAAAGACATGCCGCGGTTTACTAAGTTTTTTGCCCGTTCATAATTTTGTTCTATGGCTTCTTTAGATACAAAGCCGGTACTGGATGGCGCTATGTGGTTTTTAGAGATGGCTTTAATCTTTTCCAATTGGTTATTAAATTGGGGTTCTAAATCGGTAAATTTTTTATTAATCAGTTGCATCAACAGGTCATTTTGTATGAGTTTTCGATTCAACTTTATCAATAAGCGGCTCATTTTCACCATGTGATAACACATGAAGCCAATTAAAGACACCGCTACGGTTAAACAGATGGTTGCAAAAATAATAATTTCAATCATGGCTCACTCTTTATTTTGATGGGTTAATTTACGCCTCAACTTGCTCAGTATCATGCTGTGCAGTTGAGAGATCCTTGCTTCAGTTAAATCAGTTACAGTCGCAATTTCCTTAAAACTCAGTTGATCATTATAATAAAGTGCTAAAATTAATTGCTCCCTTTCGGGTAAAGCACGCACCGTTGACGCTATCCATGATTTATCACTGTCTGCTTCAAGTGTGTATAATGGATCAGCGGTATCATCACCTGCAATGCCATCGATAACTACTGCTTCATGCATGCTGATGGATTGATAGGCCATTATTTCACGAGTCATAAGCCCGTATTTTTTGATGCTAATGCCCATTTCACGTGCAACAAGGCTGTCTGAATGGGGCATTTCATCACTGTTTTCTAAGCGGGAAACCGCCGCCGAAATTTTTTTTATATTTTGGCTGATATCACGGGTAATTCCAGAATTTTTTCTGATGAATTCATAAATGGCACAACGAATTTTGAGTGAGGCATAGGTCGTAAACGATGCGCCTTTCTCGTCTGAAAAACTGTTTTTGGCTTCGAGCAAACCAATCAAACCGGATTGGATTAAATCATCCAATTCAATATGTGATGGTAATCGGCCTTTAACCTGCCAAGCTATTTTATTGATCAATGACGCATGCTGCTGAACGAAGCCAGTTAAATCGTCGTGGTGTTCAATATGTTCATAGCACTCAACACTTTGCACGCTATCCTCCTTGATCTGGGGCTGTGGATAAAGATGCATGAAAAAAACCTCATGCAGTTGCTGCGCCAACCCCACTAAATACATCATTCACCAAATTAAGTTTGTTCGCAACCTCAATGTCTTTGGAAATGTTCTGACCACCACAGACGTAAGAAATACTTAAGTTGTGATTCAAAATAACACTAAGACAGGGTGCGATGAATTCGTATTCATCTTTTTTAGTGATAATACAACCTTCCGTATTGGGCATATTAAAATTAGTAACCATATCATTTAAAATGTCGGTTTGTAAATTGCATGGCAAGACCAGATACAGTGAGATGGGATTGCCGTCTATTTCTATGTTTTGGAATAATTCAGCGGTTTTCCGGTTGTCTTTTTGATTCACACCCGCCGTATCAATTAGAATTAATTTTTTGTTATCCAGCATATAAATAGATTGTTGTAATTCTTGCATGTTACGCGCATATTCGATTTGCACATTTAACAAACGACCAAAATAATGAAATTGATTTTTAGTAATAATGCGTTGAAAGTCGGTACTAACTATCCCGAGGGCATCAGCGCCATAACGTGCAACAAAGCGCTTGGCCAGTTTGGCAATGGTTGTAGATTTACCGACACCTGTAGGCCCGACTACGGCACAAACCTTTTTTTCATCAATGAATTCATGTGCTGCCACTCTAATTTTAGACAACAGCATTTTAATAATTTGATCGTCACTAACGATGTCATCGATGGAACAATGGGATGAGTAAGTATCAACAAAGCGGTTGATAAATTCATGAGAAAATTTAAGACGGCGTAATTTATAATGAAGTAAATTACGTTTTTCTATCATTGCCAGTTCATGATTTACCGTGGAATTATCCAGTTTCTTGATCTGCAGCATTTTATCATCAAGGGTGCTTTTATACAGGTTGGCGGTTTTAGATAAAAGCGCTTCAGGTGTGGTGTCAGCCTGAGAGCCAGGGAGTCCGGCAACCACTTCAACAAAGTCACCTGTTTTTACCTGCGAATAAATAACAGCATCGTCACCAAGCTTTTTTTGAATAATAAGCATGGCCTTAGACATCGATTCAGCATAAAATTTTTCTAATTTCAATTGTCCCATCCTTTTATTGGACTTTGTACCGGACTGCTGCATGCGAAAAGACGCATGTAGCAGTCCAGTACAAATAGTGTTAGTCCCTTGCGCTATCAACGAATAATAGTTGATAGGAGCATACTGCATGAATTAAGGAACGTGACCGAAATAACTTCCTGTTATAGCATCAAATCTGAACGCATTAAGACGATACTCATCTTTGCGCTATAACGGGAAGTTATTCCGGTCACGCTCCTAATTTGCGCTCTTATTTATTGAGACCAAGCTGCATGTAGCTTGGTCTCAACTCCAGTTAACCTATACGTTCAATAATTTTAATTTGTTTGTCCTCTGGAACCTCATTAAAGGATAAAAAATTTAAATTAGGAATGTTTGGCTTAAACAAGCGCTCCAAAACTGCACGGAGCTCATGACTAAGCAGCAGAATGGTTGGTATTGATTTCAACTCACAAGTACGCACGTATTCTAGAAAACTGTTATACAGTTTGTCAGTCAATGAGGGCTCAATCACAATTATTTTATCATTCACAGTTTGATTGTTTTGAACTGATTTTAATAAAATTTGTGCCAAATCATTATCAATGACCGCGACCGCCAGTTCTTTTTGATTTCCGCAAATACTATATACGATAAGATGCTTCAATGCGATACGTACCGCATCGGTTAATGCGTCTTGATCTTTAACTCTTGCCCATGAATCAACCATTTTTTCAGCAATGGTTCGGAAATCAATAATGGGAATACCAGATTGTAGTAACTTTTGCAACACCGTGACAACGACGTTTAATGGAATGGCATGTACTCCAGAGGTAAATGCTTCCGTTAATTTGGGATCACTGTTGGCCATTCTATTAATCAACTGTTGCACTTCTTCATAGCCCAAAATATGCGCGGTATTACTACGAATCACTTGATTCATGTTGGTTGCAATGACGGTGCTGACATCGACTATAGTATATCCAAGGCCCTGAGCATATTCTTTTTGTCCTTCGGCAATCCAAAAGCCATCCAGACCAAAGGTTGGATCTTTACATGGGATCCCTGCCAAAGGTTTGTCAATTTGTCCGGCACTGATGGCAAGACTTTTATCAGGATAGACGGTCGCTTGTGCAACAATGACGCCCTTAAGATAAATTCTATAAGTATTGGCTGCCAAGTCCAGATTGTCTTTGACATGAATCGCTGGAATCAAAAACCCCAAATCTTGCGATATTTTTTTTCTAACACCTTTAATGCGCGTAATCAGCTGCCCGTCTTTTTTTACGCCCACTAAGTGAATGAGGCCATAACCAATTTCTAAGGCAATACGGTCCACAGGCATGACATCATTCCAATCAATATCCTGCTCAGTCAGAGCCGCTTTGGGATCCTGCTTGGTCAGTGCACCCTCGGGATCATTATGAGCCAGGGCCAACTCATTTTTCTTTCTCGAGGGTAAAAAATAGGTTGAGGAGGCTATAATTAATGAAAACGACAGCAAGGGTAAATGAGGCATTTTAGGAATAAGTGCCAAGCCTCCCAGTACTAGCGAGGTTAAGATCAACGGGCGCGGATTGGTAAACAGCTGAGTCATGGTCTGCTGCCCCATGTCTTGTTCATTTGAAACCCGCGTTACTAAAATGGCTGCGGAAATAGACAGCAGCAATGCGGGAATTTGTGCGACCAAACCATCACCAATGGTCAAAATGGAAAAATCCATAGATGCATCGCGAAAGCTCATGCCATTTTGAAAAATGCCAATAAAGATGCCACCAACCAAATTAATAAATAAAATTAACAAGCCCGCAATGGCATCTCCGCGTACAAATTTACTCGCACCATCCATAGAGCCATAAAAATCAGCTTCTTGAATCACTTCCTGACGGCGTTTTTTTGCCTCTTCTTGACCTATCACGCCCGCATTTAAATCCGCATCTATAGACATCTGCTTGCCGGGCATGGCATCTAAGGTAAAACGCGCACTTACCTCGGAAATCCGCCCCGCACCCTTGGTCACAACAATAAAGTTAATGATCATCAGTATCGTAAAAATAATCAGACCAACAACAAAATTACCGCCAATAACGACTTCACCAAAGGCACGTATCACCTCTCCGGCCGCCTGTGGTCCCTCATGACCGTGCAGCAGCACTATCCGTGTCGAGGCGATATTCAAGGTCAATCGCAGCAGGGTGGTGATTAACAAGATGGTTGGATACACGCTAAACTCAAGTGGACGCATCACATAAATACACACCATTAAAATAATCAAGGCCATAGCAATGTTGAATGAAAATAAAAAATCCAATACAAAGGGGGGTAAGGGAATAATAACCATAATCAGCATGGCTAAAACCAAAATAGCAGCGCCAATACTGGTATTTTTTACAGGTGCTTTGCTGGGTACAGTTACCATAAAATGCTTCTCTAAAAATGAAACGACTCAGGAATGATTAATTCCTTGGCGTAATTTGGTTTTTCTGCCAAACCACGTTGATAATTTTTCAATTGCACCACATAAGCTAAAACGATAGCAACCGCCTTATATAAATCCTGATGAATATAAGTCCCTACTTTACCGGTAAAATAAATAGCCCGGGCTAATTGTGGTGCTTCATAAATCGGAATGGAGTTTTTTATAGCCAGCAGACGAATTTCAGCCGCCATGTGATCCATGCCCTTTGCCATGATTTTAGGCGCCTTGTCCTTAGTTTCATTATACCGCAGCGCTATGGCGTAATGACTGGGGTTGGTAATAATCACCGTTGCTTGTGGCACGGCCAATTGGACGCTTCGACGCACCAGCGCTTGTTGGGCTGCGCGTATTTTACGTTTCATCTCTGGACTGCCATCGCTGTCTTTTTGCTCGTCCTTAACTTCCTGGGAAGTCATTTTTACTTTTTTGTTATGACTGACATAGTGATACAACATATCAATTAATGCCAGTATTAAAATAGGTAACATCATGTACATAAAAAACAAACGAATGATTTGATAGGCCTCGGTTAGGGAATTCGCACGATGCACCACTGATAAATGGAAGATCGCAGCTGATTCTTTATACAAAAAAAAGGCCAGCACCCCCAAAAACAAAGTAAATTTCAATACGGACTTCATTACTTCAATCACTTGTTGAAAGGAAAAGATGCGCTTTAAGTTTTTCATAGGGCTAAGTCTATCGGCCTTGAAATGTAACAAACTGACCGAGAAGCCAAAACCACCCAACAAAAAAGTAGCAGTCACAACCACCACCGCCAGTATGACTCCAATGGGCAATACCAACAAAAAATTATTAAAGGCCAACTGTTTGTACAGTGCGTATGCAGCGCTCTCATGGTGAGCCACGCGATCCAGTTGTGTAAAAACACTCACAAAATTATGTTTCAGAACACCCATAAAATAAGGTGACAGCAGCAGTAGCAGCGTTACTCCTGCCAGCAGACTGACCCCGCTACTGAATTCTTTCGCGCGTAGAAAAGTACCCTCTTTTTTAAGTTTGTCTAACCTGCGCGCGGAGGGTTTATGTTGTTTTTCGCCTGCATCTTCACTCATGATTGCATCGCCTTTGCCGCACTAAATATCTCCTGCAACAAGCTACTTCCGTGTTCAATAATCAAGTCGAAGCTGACATAAGCTGCAAAATAACAAATAAGAAGAGAAATATTAATCCCAATTGAAAAAACATTTAATTGGGGCGAGAATTTGGTCATAAATGCCAGGGTGAAATTCGACAACAAAATGGCAATGGTCATGGACAAGGCCAGCATCAATGAGCCACTAAAAATTATTTTAGCAAACAACAAGGTTTGTTTCATCAGTTCAATATTAAAGGCATGCGCAGGGTTGGGCATCACCTGCATGGAGTCCACAATCATTTTTATCAAAATAAGATGGCCATTTAATTCAAAAAAAATAATGGTTGCCATTATCACATAAAAGTTGGTTAACGGCGTGACGCTCCCAACTTTGGGTATATAAAAATTAACAAAGCCAAGTCCTGCCTGCATTGAGGCCAGCTGCCCCAGCCCTAAAAAAATTTCCGCAAAGAAATTAATCATTAAACCCGTTATCATGCCTAAACCCGCTTGCAGTAATAAGGTTGGTAATAAATGAACCAGTGTAGGGTCTATATTCGTGATGGCAACAAAATGACTGAGCGAACTGGTGTTCATAATGAACACCGACAGTACGAACGAAATCCCCACCAGCAGTCGACCCGGAACATATTCTTTGCGAAGAAAAAACAGAGAAGTAAATAAAGCCGCAATACGCGCCTGCACAATAAAAAACAGGGGCAATTGCTGCCCAAGTGATTTCAGAAAATTAGCCACTAACATTGTAACATCCCTGTAGGCATTCAGCTCCTGCTGCCCCAAATGGTGGGGCTATTTGGGGCAGCAAGAGCTGATGTATCGTGTCGATATGCCGTGCGTCAATGGGGTACAATCTCTCATGCTCTGCATAATATTGCAACGGTATCTACTCAAGATCTTCCTAATTAAATCCTACCTAGGGGACTTATTACGTGGCTTATCTGGTTCTTTTGGTGCATCTGGTTTTGTTTCAGTTGATTCTAAGAAATCAGTTAAAGCTTTTTTCATGGCTACTGTTTTTTCAATTGATTTGGTCGGTGTTACAGAAACAGCCCCGGCGGTGAGATAATTTAAGGCGACTTTAATACCATGCCAAATGTTATTTAAAAAACCGCGGTGGTTTTTAAGTTCACCCTGTTGTGCCGCGTTAATTAACTGGTGACATTGCTGACCAAACTCCGTAACGGATATTTTTTCGCTTATTAAATCCGTTCTTTGCTTTTGCAAATCATTATGAAGATTAGCAGCGGCCTTGGCCGCTTCGGGATGTCCGCGGTTCGATAATTCCTCGCTCTTCTCTTTAATCAATTGCAACTCGTTAGCTAATAAGCTCTCAGTAGCATCATAAATAGCGCCAATATCGATTCCTTGCCAAATTTGCTCTTGGAGCGCCTCATTTTCTCTAATATTTTTAGGCTCTAAGTTAGAGGGCAGCGCGTTATTTTGTATTTTTGCTTGTATTTTATCTAAGAGGATGGTGGTAAAAAGTTCAAAATGCGCTACTGACATGGGGCTGCCATAAAGACCCTTTGCAGCCTCCCCGGTCGAGAATGAACCTCTTAACATGACAATCATATCAGAATATTTTTTAGTTCTTATGGCTTTTGTAATGGTAGCATAGGCTACCTCATTCGGTGCAGCCTTTGCCTGTTTAGTTAGTAAATTGCGCTAGCATCACTTTAGATGTCATTATCATGGCCTCTTTAAGCATTTCATTACTCATTAGCACACTCCCAAATTAACAGCTTGAGTTAAGTATAGGCTCGAATCCGCATTGTTAACGGTTTTTTTCAAAAAAACGCACCAATAAAGCCCAGTGTTATTGTTCATGCCCTAATAATGAAAATGACACTGGATAATAAATATACCTTTCATGGATGGGTTTTCAGGTTTTATGCGATTGATGTACGCAAACTACTCCACACGCACCTTAATAAATAAGGTTCCTTTTTGTTGGTAGTTGGCCCCGGCATTGTAATTCACATCCGTAGATTGTTCGGATGAATTGTCAGCCTGCCCGGTTGAGCCAAGCTTTACCCATCGGTTTAAGGGAATCATCGTGGTCGTATCTACATTTTGATTGTCTATTTCCTGGGCATTGCTGTTGTTGACATGATCATTAGTGCGTCTTATTTTGAGTTTAACTTGCTTGCCTTGTAATTGCGGTTCAATCAGGATCCCTTGACTCACCTGGGCCCGTTGATAAGAAACACCAGGCGCTAAGCTGCCGCCACTGACCGAACTTAGCAGTGGTACGTTGCTGCCCATGGCAATAAATGCTGAGGCACCACTCATGACTTGCACCGACTGTGAATCAGCCGCATTGGTTTGTGAACTGGTACCATAAGAAATACTGTCTGAGCTGTCTTGATCTAACCAGTTGGCCTGATCTTGATGAATGGACACATTAAAGGTAACCGGCGGTACATCCAATTCCTGTAGGACTGCTTGTATGGTTGTTAGGGTTTTAGGTGTACCGGTAACAATTAATTTATTCGCAGCATGACTTATTGATTCCCCGGGGTTTAATAATGGTTTTAATGCCTGTTCCGCGGTATTGACGTTGATATAACTCAATGACATCACTTTAGTCGTTAAATCAGTGGCAAAGGCCGTTGTCACCGACCAGCATAAAACAAACAAGTACTTATTCATAATACGGCTCCTTTTTGAATAACAACCAACGTCCCTTTTCGGCCCTTTTGCGCTGTGTCTGCAAACTGTTCGTTTAACCATTGTGCGTCATTTTCAAATAAATTCACACAGCCATGACTGGTGGCGCGCCCTGTAAGCTCATCACTGCCATGAAAGGTATAACCCTTATAAAAATGCATGCAATAAGGCATTGCAGCCCCACCTTTGCTGCCATTTAAACGTTGTGGCAGTGCGCTAGAAATACAAGCAGCTCCTTGTTTGCGTAGCACTCGAAACACACCAATAGGGGTAGTGCAGCCTTCTTTAAAATCGGGACAAAAAGCCGTGCCGCTGGCAGCAGGACCCCATTTTACTAAATGGCCATCGCTCCCATAAGCGGCCCAAGCCATGGCTGCAAGATTCACTTCTATTTTTTTCTCACCTGGTGCTTTGATCTGTTGTGCGAAGGGTGCAACATCCATTAGTGTTACCTTAGCCAAGGCTTGAGGAACAGCAATGACCATATCAGGCTTTAAAAACACATTCATGCGATTCACGCGTTTGACCAAATCACGTTGTTGCTCATTGGGAAACAATTGCACCCAACTGTCTTCCGGTTTTATTTTTAGGCAGTTGTACCCTGGTTTTTTACACAGTGTTTCGCCATAGGGCACGGCGGAGCAGGCGCTTGAAAAATAAAAAAAAGCGAATAAAAATAGTGAGTTGACAATCATCGATTTTAAAGCCACTCTCTTTAACATTTGTTAAGTGATCCCAATTTAGTGATGACAACCATTCAATCCATATGCAATAAAATAGCCGCACATGTTCCAGTACAGGGCTCTTATTTATTTGGGCAAGGCCCCAAGTTAATAATAGCTGTATTTTTAACATTTGCTTTTTCGACAGCCGTCATGGCCGAAACAGACAGCGCCATCCGCAGTCTGCAAGGCGATGGGCTCAAAACCTTTATTACCGATTATGCGTCAGCACACACAGCGCATCAAGACGATGAGAGCGTTGAATCAAGTGTCATTAGCTTTAATCAAAAAATAGTACTGCCCTCATGTGTCGGCGATATTGATGTATCACTGTCTAGCCCGAATCGGTCTAATCAAGCCAATTCGGTAACGCTCAGCTGTAAAGATGCGCCCACGTGGAGCGTTTTTATCCCTGTGACTATAAAAATATTGACTCAGGTGCTGGTAGCAAGCCACCCGCTCACCGCGGGCAGTGTCATTAGCGCTGCCGATGTTGTTTATGAGAAATACGATAAGAATGTATTAACCAATGGTTTTTTTAAAGAGAAGCAAGCAGCGCTAGGTTTGGTGGCACGTTACAGTATTAATGTGGGTGCCGTATTAACTAAAAACAACATGAAGCAACTCCCTATTATCAAAAAAAATCAAACGATCACCCTGGCGATAAAAACTGCGGGTATCGAAGTTACCATGCTGGGTATTGCAAAATCAGATGGCTTTTTGAATGAGACGATTAATGTATTGAATCCATCTTCAAAAAAAATAATTGATGCTATAGTTATAAGTAGCACTCAGGCTGAAATTAACTATTAGGTTATTATGCTCGTTCTCATAGGTTACATTATTATCATCGCATCGGTCTTTGGTGGCTTTGCTCTCGGAGGCGGTCATTTATTAGCGCTCATGCAGCCGCTGGAATTATTAATGATTGGTGGGGCCGCCTTGGGTTCCTTTATTGTTGCAAACAGTATTAATACCATTAAAACCACATTTAAGGCGGTTTTTTCCACCATGCGTGGTTTTGGTTATGAGAAAAAATTCTACATTCAATTGCTATCCATCTTGTTTGAAATCACTAATAAAATAAAAAAAGAAGGCCCCCTGTCTATTGAGGCTGACATTGAAAATTACCGCGAAAGTGAGTTTGTAAAAACCTATCCATTGGTTAAACGAGAATCAGACCTGATGGAATTTATGTGTGACCATCTGCGCATTATTATTACGGGTCGAGTGAACTCACACATGCTGGAAAGTTTAATCGACCAAGACATAGAGTCCTTTATTTGCGAAAAAGAACAGGCCATTAATGCCATCAATAAGGTGGCTGACAGTCTGCCTGCCTTTGGTATTGTCGCCGCGGTTATGGGTGTTGTGCATACCATGGAATCGATGGCTGGCGTACCACCAGATGAACTCGGCGGTCTCATTGCCAAGGCAATGGTCGGAACCTTTTTAGGTGTGTTATTGGGTTATGGGTTCATAGCACCCATAGGTGCGTTGCTTGAACAGCAATTAAAGGCCATGGAGAAATCCTTACATGCCATCAAAATTGCCTTAATCGCAACCGCCAACAACTTGCCCCCGAGTATTGCTGTTGAGTTTGGCCGCAAAATTCTTTACAGCAAAGAGCGACCCGATGTGAAGGCTTTAGAGGAAATTATCCGCCTCATCAAACAAGACAAGACCGAGACCACGCCATGAGTGACGCAGAAAAGCCGGTTGTTATTGTTATTAAACGCATTACCAAAAAAAATGCCCACCATGGTGGCAGTTGGAAAATCGCTTATGCCGATTTTGTTACTGCAATGATGGCTTTTTTTATGTTAATGTGGATGCTGTCCATGTTGAATAAATTTCAATTGCAAGGCATTTCTAACTATTTCAAAAAACCCATGAAAAATATTTTTATTGGCAATCAGGCACATAATACCAACATACCTTTCGTGCCTGCGAAACATACGGAACTCAATGAACTGGCGCCGACAAAAACAACAAAAGACGGCTATGCTCATAAAAAAAATACGGCCGTCCTTACTTATCAGCCCAAAGACGACAGCGGCACCATCAACCAGCAAAAAACAGGTGCTAATGTAGTTGTTAACTCAAAATCAATAAACCACAAACAGCAAGGTGATCACGAGCACCTGCAGGGAAAAGAAAAAGAAGAACTGGAGCAGCTAAAAAAATCCATGGAAGTCGCGTTGAAAGCCGATCCTCAGGTTAATCAATATAAAGACTTACTTACTTTTAAAGTCACTGATGACGGGCTTAAAATAAACATTTCCAGTTTAAAAAATAAGCCTATGTTTTCTACAGGAAAAACTGACTTTCAAGCCTACGCGGCTAATATCATGCAATGGCTGACTAAAGAATTGGATAAAACCCCAAGAAAAATTACAGTTATTGGTCATACCGATACGGAAATTTATAACAGTGCTTCAAATTATACCAATTGGGAGCTTTCAACAGACCGGGCCAGCGCCACGCGCAGGCTACTTATCAATGCAGGGATGGATAAAGACAGAGTTCTGCGCGTGCAGGGCGCGGGCAGTTCGTCCTTGTTGTTTAAAAATGATGGCCTTAATCCTGCTAATCGACGTATTGAAATAATTATTCTGTCGAATCAAGCTACGGAAAGATTTATAAACGAATAGTAAATTTGGATGACTATGAGTGACAAAAAAAGAAAAACCACAACCACCGAGGCTCTCGATACACAAGAGATAGATAATGTATCGGCAGTATTTTTTTCACATTACAACATGCCCCGTACCTTGCTCGAAAATAAAAAAATCGCAGGCATTGTTGAGCATGTTACTAATTTATTTCAAAAATCGCTCTCGGCTTTTTTAGGAAAAAAAATTGAGCTGACCTTCAATACCATGAAGTTTTGTACGATAAGCGAACTCAATCTCGACAAAACCCCATACGTTTTATCCAGCATTCATTTTGCCCCATCCGATCTGTCCGGGTTGATTTTTTTTGATTACGCCTTTATGCACCATGTGATAGACCTTCTCTATGGTGCCGGCATTTATAAGAGTGACAGCGTTATTTCAGGTCTTGGTAAATCAGGCGGTGTTATTGCAAAAAAAGTAACGGAATTTTTTATCGCCGCATTGCAAGAAGCCATTTCCGAATATGAAAAAATTCAAATGAGTCTGTTAAAAACAACCGAGCAAAACGGCTTGATTTTGAATCAACCCTTATCGGATCAGTTTTTTGATTTGACTTTTAACGTACATTTTAATGGTATGGATTGTCAGCTGCATGCCGCGATTCCTGATGTTATTTTTGAAAATATCACGCTGGGTGACAGACCCAACCCTGTTGCAAGTATGGATTACTCAACTGTTACCGACTCATTAAAAAAAGACATTATTGATTCGACAGTGACTTTAATTGCGTCCTTACAAGACATTAAAATTAAAGTATCCGATATTATGGCGCTGAAAGCCGGTGACATGATTGCCATTAGCGATCCGACAGTGGTCTATCTGGCTCACAATCAAAAGAAAATTTTTAAAGCATCGGTCGGACAGTCAAATTCATTAAGGGTGGTTAAAATTCTGGATCCTTTATAACGTTAATTAACAGGGGCTATAAATGAGCAACGATGATAAAAATGCTAAAACAATCCCAGGTGAAGACAATACTGACTCCAGTCACATCGAAATTAACCCGGAGGAGGAAGGGATTTATAGTAAAAACCATAATGACTTGCTCAACGATTTGAGCATGGATCTCACGGTTGAAATTGGGCGTGCGAAAATGAAAATCAGTGAGTTGCTGAATTTATCTAAAGGCACTATCATTCATCTTGACCAACAAGCAGATGAACCTTTAAATATTTATGCCAATAATAAATGCATTGCAAAAGGGCATATTATCTCTGCCAACGGGAAATACTGTATTCGTGTCATCTAGGGAAAAGTTCAATAGGAATTGTTATTTCGATGAATGAAAGTCTGTACACCTTATTGGTGCTCATTTTGATGCTTCCTCTGATCATTGGGGTTGTCTATTGTTTAAAACGCATCACTGCGCAGCCTTTTGGCAAACAAACAAAGCAGCCGATCAACATTACGCATCAGCTGAGCCTTGGCTCAAAAGAACGCTTAATGTGTGTGGAAATCAATGGTGTGAGCCTGTTGCTTGGGGTTACACCCCAGGCCATTTCAGCTTTACACGTATTTACCAGCAACGCGACAAATCTTTGTCCCAAGGATCCTGCTTGAAGCGAGTCATTTTAAAAGAGTTATTGTACTGCGTGCGATTTTTAACCATGGGCAGGCTGCTCGCTGTGGTTTTTATAGCCCTCTTCTGCCAACAGGCCGCTGCGGATACGGCATCGCTGCCACTATTAACCTCCAAGACCATCAATGGTGGCATCACCTACAGTTTGGACGTCAAAGTTCTTATGGTTATGGCCGCATTAACGGTGTTGCCAGCGATCCTGATGACCATGACGGCGTTTACACGCATTATTATTGTTTTTTCTATTTTACGACAGGCACTCGGTATCACCAACGTACCCAGCAACCAAATTATCATTGGCTTGTCCTTAATCATGACGGTCTACGTGATGATGCCCATTCTTACCAAGGTCAATGATGCCAGCCTGCAACCTTATCTCTCCGGTCAGATGACCGAAGAGCACGCCATTGAAACAGCGGGCTCGTTTATCAAGGTTTTTATGTTAAAACAAACTCGGAAAGCCGATTTAAATATGTTTTCTAATTTGGCCCATCATAAAATATCAGGCAAAAACCACCCCTTTTTTATTCTCATGCCGGCATTTATTACCAGTGAATTGAAAACGGCATTTCAGATAGGCTTTCTAATATTTTTGCCTTTTCTCGTCATTGATCTCGTCACCGCAAGTGTTTTAATGTCTATGGGGATGATGATGCTCTCCCCCATGGTTATCTCATTGCCGTTTAAAATTCTCTTTTTTGTGATGGTAGACGGTTGGGCGTTAATGGTAACCAGCTTAATTTCAAGTTTTAGGATTTAGAGAAAGGAAGTCTTAGTTGACTTTGTACACAGGGACAATCCACTTAGGATAGTGTTCGGAATAACTTCTTGTTTTAGCGCAAAGATGGGTGTCGTCTTAATGCGTTCAGATTTGATGCTAAAACAGGAAGTTATTTCGGGCGCTATTCGCAAACATTAAAAGGAATATTGATGAATTCAGAATTAAAGGACAAGTACCACAGCAAAAATAAAGCACGGCATGCAATTACCCTGGCGGTATTGTTTGGGCTGGTGCAGCCGGTCTATGCCTCACCGCCTGTTAGAGGGCAATTGGTCATCATCAATGGGCTGGCCAATATTGTTAATGGTTCAACGGGCAATACGGCGTCAACGATTACCATCGCGGTCTCCGATACAACCGGCGTTTGCTCTACTACCACATCGGTGCTTTATGGTGGCGTAGCTACTGTGCAATGGGATGCAACTAAAACACATTCAGCGACTCAATGTATCAGCATCAGCAGTGTGAACATCAGTGCACTAAAAACCGCGTCAGGCCTGGTACAATACGATGCAACGGCAAACAGCACACCACCAACTGTTGCAACAGCTGCAACAACCTTTACCGCACCAACAACGGTCATCACCAACCTCTCACTTATCATTACTGGAGATGCTACTCCTGCATCCGCAGTTGCAGCAACAGGCACAGTATGGGGGGTAGGGGCAGCATCGACCCCAGTCTACGACGCAACCAACGGTGAGCTGGTCACAACAGGGGTAATGAGTGGGGTAGGCGCTGAGGGGTTAAGGGCTATAGAAGTCATGCGCAATCATGCCATTGCGCCGCACTGATATCGAGTTAGGCTAAGGCTCATGACCGGTATAACTTCCTGTTAAAACAGGAAGTTATACCGGTCATGAGCCTAAGGCTGGCGTGCTGGGAAGATTACATAAACTTTTTTGCAAGGCCAATGCGGTTGATACGTCTGCTTGCGGGTTGTTTTTGTACATGGGTAATTGATTTAAACACTCCCAGGCGGGACGGCATGCATACCCCTTCTGATGTGCTGCAGTGAGCAGCGCATCACGTAAGGCCACATCGCAGGCATCAACACGTACTGTGTTCAACCAGAAATTACTCTGTGTGTGGGCTGGCTCATCGACAAAGTGGATGCCGTCTACGCCAGCAAAGGCTTGGCGGTACAAGCCTGCCAACAGGCGTTTGCGCATTAAAAAATCAGGTAGTTGCTCTAATTGCGCACAGCCAAGGGCTGCGTTTAAATTGGGCATGCGATAATTGTAGGCAATTTCATCATGATAAAACAACCAGGGATGAGGTTGCTTGGCGGTCGTGGTTAAATGTTTGGCTTGGCGTGCGAGGGCCGTGTCATTGGTTAAAATCGCACCGCCACCGCCACAGGTGATTATTTTATTGCCATTAAAGCTCAGTGTGCCTAATAAGCCAAAGGTTCCCGTATGCTGACCGCGGTAAAAACTACCCAAAGATTCTGCAGCATCTTCAACTATGGGTATTTTAAAGCGTGAAGATACGGCCAGCAGAGCATCCATGTCCATGGGGTGGCCAAACGTGTGCATGGGCACTATCGCCGCAATACGGCGTTTGGTTTGGCGGTTTCTAAGCCCGCCAGCACAGGGTTCGCTAATAAGGTTTAAATAATCCAACAGGCGTTCTGCATCCAGGCCCAAGGTTTGTGCGTTGCTGTCTACAAAATGCGGGATGGCGCCACAATGTGACACGGCATTGGCTGTTGCTACAAAAGACAGTGCAGGAACCAGTACTTCATCAAGAGGTTTGACACCTGCAAGCAGTAAGGCAACATGCAAGGCAGCAGTTCCATTGACAACGGCAATGGCGTGTTTGGCGCCAGTGTATTCTGCCAGCCGCTGTTCAAATGAATCAACGTATTTTCCCAGTGATGAGACCCAGCCTGTTTCTATGCATTCAGTAATGTAGGCCAACTCATTGCCCTTAAATTCCGGTTCGTGCAAGCTTAATGTTTGCGAGGGTGCGCCTAAGACTTGCTGTAAGGCTGCCAAAAAATCAGCACATAAAGGCTCATGGTTTAATGCCATCGTGGTGTTGATTAATTGGTTTTTATTAGCGACAGGTGCTGAGTCCATTTGATTGTACTGTTCCATAGTCAAATTCCTATTGATTTTAAAGTATAAATTTGTCATCTTAATGATAGGGATGCAATTTTGTTTTTGGAGTATGGATGACCACGCAAGTTAATTTGCACAGTTCACTGATTTCTAATGTAGCGCAATCGATAGGGATAGAGCCAGCGGTTTCGCCATTTTCAATGGCAGCTTTACTGCGGACAAACGTTAATAACAAAGAAATACCTGCATCATTGCAGCAAACAGATGCTGGGCTCGATGACTTTAAATTTACAGATGAGCACGATGAATTAACAGCGGCCGAATTTTTACAATACTGGGAATTACCACGGCCACCGCCGGCAGCTGAGGCCTTTTCTCTGGAGCCGATGCCAGTGATAAATGCCGATGCATCGACCTTATTGAGCAGTAAGGCACCGGATTTTGTTAATTCTGGGTCTGAAAATAGTGCCGAACCCTTGCTGCAAAGCGATTTTACAAGAGAGCCGGTCACAGCAATGTCTGAGCCATTGCCTCAAGCAGGCATTGTTTTGGAGTCTGCGGTTTTGGCACAAACCACGCCGGTTACTTTAAAAGCAGTAGAATCTGCTCACTTGCTTCAAGCAGTTGTTGCACCGAAACCAGCAATGGCTCCTCTGGTGCATGCCTTGGAGCCTGAGGTTGAGGCACAAACCGCACCTGCTGGTGCTTTAAAAACAGCAGAATATGCCCACTTGTCTCAAACAGTTGTCGCCTTGAAGCCAGAGCTGCAGGCAAGTAATGCCTCACTCCTGAGCAACAAAGAGCCGCAATTTGTGAATAAGGACAAAACAATGCGGGATCTCTTTGAGGTGCAACAAGCTGTTCTGCCCGCCCATTTAAAAAATCAGGAGCAGCCAGTTTCAATGGCGGACTTCTTACAGCCTAAAAACGATAACGAGGCGTTATTGAAATCAAATGAGTTCGCGATTCAAAGCAATTTAGCCCTTCCAGCAGAAAACCAAAATGTCATTAATAATGATGTTACGGCACAACAATTAACAACGCATTTAAATGATTTTTTGCATAAAAGCATGGGCAGTGATCCTGGGCGGTTTGCACTTGCAACCAGTGATTTTCAGGCGCAATTTAAAATGGAGCTGTCCTCTCTGAAGCCAGAGGTCTTGGCACAACAGGCCAATTATAAAATAGAAAATTACACGGCCCAAATCAGCATTAACCCCCCTGAGCTGGGTCAAATTACTGCGAAAATTGAAGTGAATCAAGGTGCTACCAGCATCGTCTTTATGACCGAACATGCGCATGTGCAACAGCTGCTGGAGCGTCATCTGCAAGAGTTGCATGAGGTCTTTCAAACTTCCAATTTAAACCTCGGCTCAGTGGACATTCACTATGGTGGCGCGCAAGATAATAACGAAGCAAGTGCTTATCAAAAACCAACGGAAGATGATGATTTAAAACAAAAAAGCACACTCAGCAACCATCTAGAGGGTTCTGGTGGGCAACGAAAAAAATCACTTATTGATATTTACACTTAAGTATGCTTAATATGAAACAGGAAGCTATTTAGGACATAATTTTTTAGGGAGGGACCAATGATAGGGATGTCTGTATTTGGTTTAGAAGAAAAAGCACTGTCGCTTTGTGAAGAGAGAAGCTCTATGTTGGCTCGTAATATTGCCAACAGCGATACGCCAAATTATAAGTCTATGGATATTAATTTCCAAGAAGAGCTCAGTAAGGCGCATCAATCCAATTCATTGAAAACAACGCATGGCAATCACCTGCAAGGCAATCAAGCTGACGATGGTCATAAGTTGTATTACCGCATCCCCAATCAAAAAAACCAAGATGGGAACACGGTGGATGATGAGATTGAACGTAAAAACTTCATTGAAAATGCCCTGCATTATCAAGCAAGTCTTGGCTTTGCCAAAAACCGGGCAGCCAGTCTTTTAAAAGCAATCAAGGGGGCATAAAGTGACACATCGTTTAGACAATATTTTGGGTATGATGGCCAGCAGCATGAGTGCTGAGAGCATACGAATGAACATTACCGCAAGTAACCTTGCAAATGCGAGCAGCGTTGGTCCTTCTGATGCAGAAACTTACCATGCAAAACATCCTGTTTTTTCAACGATCATCGCTTCGGCAGGCAGTTCCGATGAGTCTAGTGGTGGTGTAAGGGTCTCTGATATTAAATCCAGCACCAAACCGCTGAGTTGGCGCTCTGATCCAGAGAACCCGCTTTCTGGTAGCGACGGTCACATTTTTGTAACGGATGTTAATCCCATAGAAGAGATGACCGATATGATTGCTGCTTCTCGGCAATACCAAGCTGCTGCGGAAGTGACCAGTACCACTAAAAACCTGTTAATGCAAACCATTCGAGCCATAGAGAATTAAGAAGGAATCTTATCAATGATAAGTAATATTGCAGAAAGTACTGGCTCAGCCAGTATCGCGGATCAATTAAAAGGCAGTCAATTAACACAAGATGGCTTTATGAAACTGCTGCTGGCTCAATTGCGCTTACAAAGTCCAACCAGCCCGTTTGACAGCAGCACCATGATGCAACAAATTTCTCAATTGACGGCCTTAAGCTCTACCCAGGCGCTTGAGAAAACAGTAAAAGGCTTGAGCGACAGTATGGGAACGTCGCAAATTCTTGAGGCTTCACGTTTGGTGGGCCAGCATGTACAGATCCCGAGTGAAACTTGTCCCTTGGTTACAGGTGAGGGGTTAAAAGGTGCTGTGGTTGTGCCAAAAGGGGTTGATAAAATAGAGGTTACTGTTCGTGACTCACACGATAATATAGTCAAGACTATGAGTCTTAATCCACTTAGCGATGGTGTGTTGGACTTTTCCTGGAATGGCATGGATGCCGCCAACAACCCCCTGGCAGCTGGTTATTATAAAGTTTCGGCAAGCACGAGTCTTGATGGCAAGAATGTGGCACTGCCGGTTGCTGGTACCTTTAAAGTGAACAGTGTGGCTATGGATAGGAATGGTAAAGGTGTGATTTTGAATGTTGATGGATTAGGTGGTGTCAGTATGCAGGATATTATTAAAATCATGTGATTTGAACTGTAGACAAAGAGGCTGGATGCGTTTTTTATGTCTTTTTGTCCTCGGTTTAAAAGGGAAATTCATTTTTTCAAGGAGGAACTCATTATGGCAGGGATAGGCGTAATTGCAACGAGTGGCATGAATGCTGCGATGACCAACATGCAGGAAATCAGTAACAACATCGCCAATACGAACACGATTGGTTTTAAAAAAGCGTCAGTCAATTTTGCAGACATCTGTTCTCAGAGTAATGGCGGGAATCTGTCTCAAGGTTTGGGCGTTAATGTAACCTCTATTAAACAAGACTTCTCTGCCGGTCAACTTGAAACAACCAATTCCGGTTTGGATCTGAGTTTGAATAACAGTGGGTTTTTTATACAGCGCGATCCCGTGGCGGGCACTTCAAGTTATACTCGAGCCGGTCGATTTACGCTGGACAATAATGGTTATATTCTGGGATTAGGTGGCCGAATTCAAGGATTCTCTGCTGTTAATGGCGTCATGAGCACAACCGGACAGCTTGCTGATTTGCAAATCCCACAAAAGCAGGCACCAGCCTTACCAACAACCTTGGCCAGCCAGACGTTTAATCTGGACTCGTCCTCGACTGTTCCTGTTAATGCCTTTAGTCAAACCGATCCGACCTCATATAACTATCGCGTTGACTCAACCGTGTACGACAGTTTGGGGGCACCTAACGCGCTGACAGTATTTTATGTCAATACCGGGCCTAATGCCTGGGATGCGCAAGTGGCTGTTAATGGTACCAGCCTTGGGGCGCCAGGTAACGTTACCTTTAATAGCGATGGTTCACTTGGAACAGTAACCGGTCTTGGTGCTTTGGCTTGGAATCCAGTTGGTGGTGCCGCGTCACCGCAATCGCTGCAAGTGGATGTGACTGGAGCAACACAATTTTCAAATGCGAATCAAATCATGTCAAACTCAGCAAATGGCTGTCCATCAGGCCTGCCTACAGGGTTTAACATTGACAATAATGGACAAATTAATGTTTATTACAGTAACGGCCAAACGCAAATTCAAGGACAGCTTGCAGTGGCTAATTTTGCCGCCCCACAAAACCTCGGTCGTGGTGACAGTATGTCGTGGACCCCAACCAGCTTATCTGGTGCTGCCATTGTCAATATGAGTTCGAGTGCGAATGCATTTAACAGCGGTTCAGTCGAGCTGTCTAACGTGGATTTGACTGAGGAGCTGGTGTCGCTACTGAGTTCGCAGCATGATTTTCAGGCGAATGCTCAGGTAGAGCAAACTTACAACCAAGTGTTACAGACAATAGAGCAATTATAATGGTTGATCGTGGAATATTTTTAAGTATGTCTGGTGCAAAAGGCTCTATGCAACAGTTGGGCATTATCTCTAACAATCTGGCCAATGCGAATACCATTGGCTTTCGTGCCGATTATGAAGCGATTAAGTCCGATCAATCGACTCAAAAGTCAACGCGCTCTTATTCGCTTCCTGAGCGCACGTATTCAGATTTTAGGTCTGGCCCTATGAGCGTTACGGGACGTGCTCTGGATGTCGCCGTTGAAGGGCCTGGCTTTATTGCCGTACAGACCAAAGAAGGGAAAGAAGCCTACACACGTGCTGGTAATCTGGATATTAATGCACAAGGCTTTTTAGTAACCGCCAGGGGTGATTTGGTTTTGGGGACTAGTGGCATTTTATCAATACCAAAAGCCCAAAGCTTAACCATCGATCGTGTCGGTCAAGTTGCGGTAGTAGGGCAGGGAGAAAGCAATAAAGACCTTGCTGTCGTTGGGCAAATTAAATTAGTTGATGTGCCGGTAGACCAGCTTCAAAAAGGCGCGGATGGTCTGTTTCATATCATAGGTGATGGCAATGCGAAAGAGTCAAAAACTGTGCGTTTGGCGCCTGAAACTCTTGAGGGAAGTAATGTCAATACAGTGAAATCCATGGTTGATTTGATTGACTTATCACGGCAATTCGAAATGCACAGCAGACTTATCAAATCGCTGGAAGACAATACGGCGCGTTCCAATCAATTGTTGGATATAACAAAATAACACCTGGAGTAGATTTATGGATATGGCACTTTGGACGGCAAAATCAGGTCTTACAGCAAATCATGAGAATCTGGCAATTATCAGTAATAACTTGGCAAATGCGAATACAGCCGGATTCAAGAAGAACCGTGCTGAGTTTGAAGATTTAGCTTATCAGGTTTATCGAGAACCGGGTTCACCAACCTCAGAGCTAACCAATTCCCCCAATGGTATTGTGTTAGGAACTGGTGTCAGGCTTGCTGATAACAAAAAAATATTTACCGAAGGCTCTATTGTACAAACAGACAGCTCCTTAGACGTTGCTATCAATGGCCGTGGATTTTTTCAAGTACTGGTTCCAGGTCAGACTGATATGGCTTACACGCGTGGCGGCTCATTTCAAGTCAATGAACTGGGTCAATTGGTTTTACACAGCGGCTATGTGATCCAGCCGCCGATAGTTATTCCTACAGGCACACAAACTGTTAGTGTCAGTAAAGACGGTATTGTCAGCGCAACTGTTGCCTCAGCGGCAGGAAATTTACCCCAACAAATTGGCCAATTTGAAATGGTTGATTTCATTAACCCATCTGGGTTGCTGCCCGTTGGTGAAAATTTGTACAATCAAACTGTATCCAGTGGTACACCGCTGACAGGGACAGCCATGTTGGATGGCTTTGGTTCCTTAAGTCAAGGTTCCTTGGAATCATCCAATGTGAATGTGGTGGAAGAAATGGTCAACTTAATTGAAGCTCAGCGTACGTTTGAGATGAGTTCGAAGGCAGTTGGCGCCATTGATAACATGCTACAGACTCTAAATAGGGACATCTAGTTAGCATGAATGTTATTCTATTGCGCGCTAAAACAGGAGGTTGTGAGCGCTCGCAGTATCTACTGCGAGCGCTGGCCTATGCCACGATAGTTCTTGGGTTAAGCGCTTGCAATACCTTACTTAGTCCTGCGGAGCTCTATCCTGCGGCCTTGCCTATAGACCGCCCGCCGCCACCGAAAACAAATGGCACTATTTTTCAAGCCGGACACGAAGTCCGACTGTTTCAAGATCAAGTTGCCTTTCGCGTTGGTGATGTATTGACGGTTAGGCTAGAAGAGGCAACAAGTGCGCAATATAAGGCGGATACCAAGACATCAAAAACGGCACAGCTCAGCTATCCAACACCAACTGTATTTGGAATAACGCCGTTGAACTACCTTAATGTAAACACCAATACGGATCAGGAATTTCAAGGTAAAGGGGACAGTGATCAAAGTGGTAAATTGACCGGTATCGTTACCGTTACCGTTATTAATGTCTTGTCAAACAGCAATATGATAGTTCAGGGCGAATCGTGGGTGACGCTCAATCAGGGACAAGGATTTGTGCAGGTCTATGGCATAGTGCGTGCTGAGGACATACAACCCAATAATGTCATTTCATCGCAACGGATTGCGAATGCAAAAATCACTTATGGAGCTCGGGGTCAAGCTGGATATGCTTCAAGCGGCGGATTGGCAACCAGGTTATTCAATAGATTTTTTCCATTTTAAAATAGGGAGATTTGTTATGAGTTCGTTATTAAACATTGGTATGAGTAGTCTGTTTGCATCAAGATACGCATTGACAGTGACCAATCAAAACATTGCCAATGCACAAAATCCTTATTATACCAGGCGCGTGGTTGATTTTCAGGAAGCAAAGTATGGCCCATCAGGTAATGGGACGATCCTGTTAGATGTGCGCCGTATTTTTGATGACGTGACCAATCGCAATTTAATACGAACTAAGAGTGAGAATGCTGCTGCCGAATCCTATTCGCAGCAGCTTAAGGATTTTGAACCACTGTTGAGTGACAGCACTACCAATATCGCCAGTTATATGAAGCAATCGTTGACTCAATTGAATGGTTTAAATAGCAATGCATCATCAACCCAGGGCAGAAATTTATATTTGAATCAACTAGATGCTGTTGCAAAGCGTTTTAATCAGGTCAGTCAACAAATTCATAGCGATGCGCGTGTTGTTGGACAAGCACTGACTGCGGATGTCGCTCAAGTGAACCTGCTTACGCAACAGATTGCCAAAATTAACAATGAAATCGAACGCTCAGGCTTTCCCAATGGACAAGAGAATATGGCGCTGATGGATGATCGTGATCGCTTGCTCAATACCTTGGCGGAGTACATTAGTTTTGATTCAAGTACCGACCAATATGGCGGTGTCACGGTGCAGATTGGTAGTGGCGTGCCCTTGGTTTATGGAAGCAGGTCGACTAAGTTGATGACTACGCCATCAGTTGATGATCCACACCGATTGGATATAGCCATTGATAATGCGGGCTATCCCGAACGCATCACCTCGTTTGTGAACGGTGGTAAAATAGCCGGGGCCTTGTCTTTTCAAAAGAATGGCTTGGAGTCTAGCGAAATAGGCTTGGACCGATTGGCCTTGGCACTTGCTTTTAAAATCAATGCCCAACATCAGTTAGGCATGGACAGCAATGGTCAGTTAGGAGGCGTTGTTTTTAAGGATATGAATTCAGCGGACATCGCCAGTCAACGTGTGCTCGCGCAAACAACTAATGTCGGCTCTGGTACGTTTTCAGTTGGAATTACTGATGTGACGCAACTCAGTTTGAGTGATTATGAATTGACTTTTAGCAGTGCAACACAGTATCAATTGCTTAGAAAGTCTGACAACCAAGAGGTCAGTAGCGGTAGTGTATCCGGCCTGCCGTTTGCCTTGAGTGCCGATGGTTTTTCTGTAACGATTAACAGTGGCAGTTTTGTAGCCGGTGATGTCTTCACTGTGTCTCCGACTCATGGTGCCGCCGATTATTTACAGCTGGAATTAACTTCCCCGGCACAGCTGGCACTTGGCTTTCCTGTCGCGACCAGTCCATCAGTGCGCAATACGGGCTCAGGGTCCATCAAGCTCGATACCATGACCGATACAACCACTTCGGTCTTTGCTACTCCTGGACAATTAACACCACCGGTTATCGTGGATTTTTTCAGCCCGACGCAGTATCGCCTGCTTAGTGCAACGGATAACAGCATTATTGAGGACAATCTAAGTTATGATCCCGCCGTCGGTGCTGCCTTGTTTCCAACCCCGGGCGGCTATGATCCAGGTTATCGAGCCAGTATCAGTGGGGAAATGCATACGGCTGATCAATTCTACATTGATTATAATAATGCTGGATTTAGTGACAATCGCAATGGCTTGCTGCTTGCTGATTTGTACCAACAAGGCATAGTAGATGGCGGAACCTTGACTTTTATGCAAGGCTATAATTCCATAGTTGACGACATTTCGTCTAAGACCAATGTTGCCAGAATAAATGAAACCGCTCAGGGTATTATTAAAACTCAAGCCGAACTGCGCCGTGATCAATTATCGGGTGTCAGTCTTGAGGAAGAAGCCATGAATGTTGCGCGCTTTCAAGAAGCTTATCAGGCCAGTGCACAAATTTTAGATACGGTTAAAACGATGTTTGACGTGGTACTTAATCTAATGAGGAGGTAGTGATGACTATGCGATTGCCAACCATCAGTCAGTTTAAAACCCAATTGACTCAAATGTCGCAACAGTATAACCAAGTTTCGACATTACAAATTCAAGTTGCTACAGGTAAAAAATTACAACAGGCATCGGATGATCCCATGTTGGCATCCCAGATCACCTCGGTTGAAGATTACATTGCCAGGTTGGACTCTTATACAACCAACACCACCTTGGCGCAAAATCGCTTGTCGTTATTACATACCACCTTGCAAGAGCAGGTTGATTTAACCATCAAAGCACAGGAGTTATTACTGCGCTCTCAAAATGGAACCTTGAACGATAAAGACCGTGCGGGTATAGCCATAGAATTAAGTGGCGTTTTAGATCAGATGCTTCGTCTTGCGAACACGCAAGATGGTAACAGTGACTATCTTTTTAGTGGCTCAGCCAGTACACAACCGTATGTGCAAAACGGCAACTGCTTTCAATACCAAGGCTCGTATGACGGCAATTCCATTTTAATAAGCGATCAAAATCAGGTTCAGTATAGCGATTCTGGTTATGCAGTCTTTGGCAATATTAAATCGGGTAACGGAACGTTTTCAGTTGCAGCTGATGCCAGCATGAATACCGGTACAGGGATCCTCCAACCCATTACCCTCTTGGATGCAGGCAGTATCATTAATGATGATTACATTTTAACCATGGTTACCAACAGTGCTGGGCAATTGGCCTATGAGATTGTTGGTAGCAGCAGTGGACAAGTGATACCAGTACCACCACTTGCAGCACCGACCGATGCGCCAGCCTATACTGCCGGTAGTAGCATTACCTTTAATGGTATTAGTACCCAATTAGATGGCGCACCGGCGGTGGGTGATACCTTTGCCATCAGGCAAAGTCGTCCGCAAAATGTATTTCAAACCCTACAACAGGTGATCGATGCTTTAAACACACCCATTGCATCCTCAGCAAAAAATCAGGCAGACGTGAGTCAAATTTTGCTTGAGAAATCGTCTACACTGTCGGGCTCATTAAACCACCTGGTTGATCAATTGGCTGGTGTGGGCACGCGTGCAAAAGCAGTTGAGAATCAAATTAAATTAAATAAAGACATGAGCCTTAATCAACAGGTTATTCTGGGCTCATTAGCCGATGTTGATATGGCGCAGTCTATTTCTGATTTAACGCAACAATTAACAGCCTTAAGTATGTCACAACAAAGTTATACCAAAATTCAGGAAATTTTTTCTCAATTGATGAGAGACCAGTTTAGATAATTGGGTTAAAGATGCATGAAAAACGCCTCATGCATCTTGGTCCAAACTCAGAGACGTTTATGCGATTTATTTCAATGTTACTTGTACTTATTTTAGTTACACCGCCATGTTCTGCTGCGCGCATCAAAGACATTACAACGCTGGCTGGGATCAGGGACAATCCCTTGGTTGGCTATGGTTTGGTGGTTGGTCTTGATGGAACCGGTGATCGTACGACCTTGGCGCCTTTCACCGAACAGGCATTTCGTTCCATGCTGCTGCAGTTTGGTATCCGCATGCCTGAAGGCCAATCGATGCAATTAAAAAACGTTGCTGCAGTTGCTGTAAGTGCAACCCTGCCCCCGTTTGCGCGTATAGGTCAAAAAGTTGACGTAACCATTTCCTCACTGGGGAATGCACCTGGACTGCGTGGTGGCACCTTACTGATGACGCCTCTTCGTGGTGCTGATAATCAAATTTATGGCATGGCCCAAGGCAGCGTTGTGGTCTCTGGCTTTGGTGCCAAAGGCAGCGATGGCTCCAAAGTCTCTGTGAATATAACCGCCACAGGGCGTATTGCCAGCGGGGCGACGGTTGAAAAAACCATCAACATGCCTTACATGCAAGATGGTAAAATTGTATTTGAAATCACCCAGCCTGATTTTACGACAGCCCAGCGTATTGCAGAAACCATCAATCATGAGCTTGGGTATACTGCGGCCCAGCCCATTGATGCCGGAGCGGTTGCGGTTAAGCTCAATAACCGAATAAAGAAAGATGATTTTATGAACCACAATTCACAAGTTGGTTTTATTTCAGATCTTGAAAATTTATACATTCTTCCTGGCGCAATAGCCGCACGGGTGGTGGTAAATTCACGCTCTGGCACGATAGTGGTTGGGAAGGACGTGACTATTTCTGCCGTTGCGGTGATGCATGGCAACCTTACCGTTGCAGTAACCGAAGATCCTACTGTGAGCCAGCCGAATGCTTTTGCGAGGGGAAAAACAGTGGTTACCAGTAATTCAAATATCAATATAAACCAACAAAAGGCGCATGCTTTTGTGTTAAATCCCGGAATTTCACTTAAAAATTTGGTAGATGCGATTAACCGCTCAGGTGCAGCACCAGGTGATTTAATAGAAATTCTCCAAGCCATAAAACAGGCTGGTGCCTTACATGCTGATTTAGAAATTATATAAGGGTAAGATTGAGATGAGTGATGTTAAAAATATGCTGCCTGTAGGAAATTATACTGATTTTAAAGGGCTTAATGCTTTACGCCATCAAGTAAACACTGATCCTAATGCTGCAAAAAAAGAAGTGGCTGAGCAATTTGAATCGCTGTTAGTGCAGATGCTCATGAAAAGCATGCGTGATGCAACTCAAGCGCTATCAAGTGATTCTTCATTGAATGAACAAGAAGCCTTGTATACCGATCTGTTTGACAAACAATTATCACTGGTTGTTTCACACTCAGGGACAGGACTTGCCAAAGTGATAGAAGCCTCGTTAAATAAAGCGCAACCTGTGCCTGTAGAGCCCATTGTCCCTCGTGCTGAACCCCTGCTGCGCGCGGAAACTACAAAAGTAATACCAGAGCAAACCATGGCTGCAGCAACAGCAATTGCACCAACAGAGAAAAAAGAACCGGCAGCGCGTTTTAATTCTACTAATGATTTTGTCAAGACGCTGTGGTCATCTGCAAAAACAGCGGCATCAATTTTAGGTACGGATCCTAAATTGTTATTAGCACAAGCCGCTCTTGAAACCAATTGGGGCAAAAGTATTTTGTCTATGGGTACAGGCCAATCCACGCACAATTTATTTAATATTAAAGCAGATAGCAGCTGGAATTCAGCCTCAGTACAAGTCGATGCACTGGAACAAGCAGACGGGATTATGGTAAAAAACAAGTCTAAATTCAGATCTTATGACTCGTTTAATGACAGTTTTACTGATTATGTGCATTTTTTGAAAAACAACAGCCGTTATGACGAAGCATTGAAACATGCCTCGGATCCCCATCAATTTGCGCAACAGTTACAAAAAGCCAGCTATGCAACCGATGAAAAATACTCCGAAAAAATCATGCAAATTTATTCAGGTAAACGGCTTAATGATTTGATTGCTGAGCAGAAACTTTAGGCCTGTTGCTAATTTGTTCTGCTCTGCTTGATGTTATTGCAACTGACTGCCATCCATCGCCCTTCCAATTAGCCTTAAGTTTTAGTTGATTTCAATCTCAATTTTGATTTTGCACCAATACTGCGCGCGGTCACAATCTGTGGTTTTTAGTTGGCTTTGTATACAGTTTGAACCCGTTCTGGATCGGCAAGTGCGCCTCCTCACCACGAACGGGTTCAAACTAGGTGCAAAATCAAAATTGAGATTGAAATCAACTAAAACTTAAGGCTAATTGGAAGCCATTGCCCTATGCGGTTGTTCCTCTTTTGTTGCAGCATCATGAAGGTTTGGCAAAGCAACAAAATACCTCTCAGTATGCACATACAGCAGCAATAAGGTGTTCTTACTCATGTCGCTGTTCTTTGTTTTATAGCTTTCTTTCCAATCACTTGCTTCTAGGGGTTCATATATCACAATCACCGAGTCTAACATCCGCGCTGCAATATCAACTATAGATGTTGGCAAGTCTGGCTGGAAGGCAATCCAATTCTTTTTCGCGTAATAGTCGGTGAGGTACTGACTATATATTGCTTTATCCAGGCTGTATGCTTGAAGGTCTTTTTCTATTGGTTCGTATTTGGCAATGAAGGCATCATAAGCTGCTTGATATTGATGTTGCTTCTCTAGGTCGGTAAAAAATGCCAGTAATGAATCTACGCTCGGCCGGTTGTCGCCAATGGCCTCACCACAAGCCCTGCAAGCTGAAACAAATTTCTTACTCGCAACAGCTTGAGTATATCGCTCTCCTAATACCTGTAGCGTTGGCGTATGCATACTCGGAGGTAAAGCCAATTGAATCTGCGCTTCATAAGCCTCTCCAAAGTCATTTCCAGCCCTTTGTGCATTCATGACTGTTATCGTGACAGCCATTGCGCTGCGAATTTCAGGAGCGAGGAGCTGTCTAAAATCAAGGCTATCTCGCTGATTTAAAGCATATTTTACCAAATTAGCTCTATTAATCCCGAGCGCGGTATCAAAGCAATTCCAGCCTGGTTGTTGTAAACTTATGGTGCCGAGCAAGTGTGGTTGCGATGCCTCAAAAAATCGTATGTTAGCCCCGTTGTTGGCTCTTTCTTTAGCGGTCATTTTCGGTTCGTTGCAGTAGGCCTTTGTCGCTTTCGTTGTCGAACGAGTGCAGTCAGCGTTTGCGCGCTGTAGTATTTTAACCACAGCGGTATGTCCGTGACGTTTGGCGACAGCAACAGGTGTTACGCCATTGTGGTCTGGCTGATTAAGTTCAGCGTTCGTGCTACACAGAGCGTTGATTACCCTAACATGACCATTTTGTGCGGCTATATAAGCGGGTGTTACGCCATTACCGACTGCTTGACTAAGGTTAATACCAGCGCTATGTAGTGCTACGATCACATCAGCATGACCATTCTGTGCCGCGATAATAGCAAGTGTTGCCCCGTCATTCGTTGTTAGATTAAGGTTAGCATTCGCGCTCTGTAGCGCTAAGATTACCTGAGTATGACCATTCTGTGCCGCGACAAAAGCAGCTGTTGACCCGTCATTCGTTGCTAGATTAAGGTTAGCGTTCGCGCTATGTAGCGCTACGATTACCTGAGCATGGCCATTCTGTGCCGCGACAAAAGCGGCTGTTGACCCGTCATTCGTTGCTAGATCAAGGTTAGCATTCGCGCTATGTAGCGCTAAGATTACCTGAGTATGGCCATTCTGTGCCGCGGCAAAAGCAGCTGTTACCCCCTTATTCTCTGCCAGATCAAGGTTAGCATTCGCGTTATGTAGCGCTACGATTGCCTGAGTATGACCATAAGTTGCGGCGAGGATAGCAGGTGTTGCCTTACTATTACATAGTGGATTAAAGTTAACACCAGCGTTATGTAGCGCTACGATTACTTTGACATGACCGTTTTTTGCAGCCACATGCAGGGGTGTTCCCCCATCATGCCTTTGTTTATCAAGGTTGGCGCCTGCACTATGTAACGCCGCGATTGCCTGGTGAGAACCCATACGTGCGGCGATATGAGCGGGTGTTGAGCCATCACTATCGGCTAGATTAAGGTTAGCCCCCGCTGCATGTAGTGCTGTGATTACCTTGGCCTGATCCATTTGTGCGGCGAGATAAGCAGCCGTTATCCCGCCATTCATTGCTAGATCAAGGTTAGCCCCCGCGCCATGTAGCGCTACGATTACCTCGCTATAACCCATATATGCGGCTATATGAACCGGTCTTTTGTTATTGGACTGTATTGGTTTATTAACGTCGTATCTAGCGCCTGCTGGAATTTGAGTTGGTATTTCAGGGTGTTTTTTAAGCAACAATGCCAATACTTTTTGTCCGGAAACGCTGTTGGCGAGTAGCGATAAGGCGGCCGTTTGAGGTTCTTTCTCAGCGTCGGGTCCTTGCAGCCAAGCTGTTGCTAGGATTTTATCGCCCACCAGAGTAATGAGGGTTTGAAGAAGGTCGTGTCCGTCTTCTGTTTTAGCCAGATGATAGATAATAGATGTGCCCGGAGCGATATATTGTTGCGCCGCACCCCACGCACCACCAGGGATAGAGCGCACCACATCAGGGTAGTTGTCAACCAACTTTTTGAGTGGGTTTAGGCCCAGGGGCGTTGTGGCTAAAAGAAAGAGGATGGATAAAGATTTTTCTGGTCCGTCGTTTATCGATAACGCCCAGGTATTCGCCGGTATTTTGTTAAAGTAAAGGGGCTGCTCTTGCGCAAGCTGGAGCAATGCCGATGGTTTTTGCTTGGCTAAGAAGTATAGAAAGGTATGTTCTATTCCATCTTTACCGTCATTCTCCAGAGCTTTGATTAATTTGCTGAGCTCGCCCCTTTTGGGATTTTTACTTGTTAATAATTGTTGTAATACTTTAAGTTCTTGCTCCCAGGGTTCTTTTTTCTCTGCGATAGCAGGGGACGCGCTACCGCCTGGGGTTAAAGCGAGGCTTTTTGTTGCTGCTGCTGGTAGCACAAGGCTTGCGTTGCCAGCAGCAGCGCTGTCGTTGCTGGCAATTTTAGCAGGTGTTTTTTTTGTGTCTGCTACAAGGGTTTGGCTGAGTGACTCTACGAATTCATTAAAGTCGCTTCTCTGTAGTTTTTTTAAAAAAATCTCGCGCGCTTGTTGGTGGTGGCCACTGGTAATTAATTTTTTTGCTTCCAGCAACCAGTCCTGAGGTGCTGCTGGTTGCTCTTTTTTTTCTTCAACAGCGGCTGCAGTGACTAATGATTTATCCAGAGCGCTAATAATGGCTTTTATCTGGTGCTCATTATCTTGGGCGATGACCAGTTTTCGTCTGGCGCGAGTTACCGCAGTTATCAACTCATTCAGGTAAGGGACAAATGATTCGTCACTATGGCCTGCTTTAGCACGATGTCCAGCAGATGCCTGCGCATCGTTATCCCCTAGTTTGTCGGCGATTTTTTTAGCGTCTTTGCAACTGAGCAGTCGCCATAAGATGACGGTATCGTATTCAAGACCTTTGACTTCTTTTGCGGTAAAGATCAAAGGGGTATTAAATAATGCTTTTGCTTCATTGGCATATTTTGGCAAGGTGATGATGGCGCATTGAGGGCTTTCTGCTGCAGATTTCAGGAGGGCGCGTTGCTGTTCGTTGTCAGGGCTGATGCGCGAGGCATCTCCTGCTTTAAACTGGCTGTCTTTAGCAACTTGCAGCGTTGCTGATTCCAGCTTGTCGGCAGCACCGCCAGTTACCTGGTACTTTAAGGCGATGAGGGCGTTGGCAACAGCACTCACGGGCTCTGAGCAGCGATACGTTGCAGGCAAGGTCAGAACATTGACCGCAGGTTGTGCACCATAAAACAGCTGCTGTAAATAATTCAATCGCGACTTGCCATCAAAGAGCACTTGATGGTCGCCGAGGAAGTAGATGATGTTGCTGGCGGCTTCATGGTTTAAATTGCGCAGCTGTCCATAAGAAAAATCTTGCGCTTCATCGACCACAAAGAGCTTGTAGGTTGATGTTGATGCGGACGCCATTGGATGGAGCTCGGGTGCAATCTTATGCATGCTGGTTAAATGGGTTTTATAAGCCTCATAAGCTGCGCAAATGGCCAGCCTTGCAGGCTGGCCTGCAGCGGCACTTTGTCTTTGGCCAAGAGGCAAGTAGTCCTCATCGGCATTAAAGCCTGAGCGAATGCGAAATTCTCGCCAAACAAGCTCGGCAGACATGGTGCTTTCCTGGTCTTTTCTTTTCAGCCCACCACTACCCGAAACTGCTTGCTTGACATAATCCCGGTACCAGGCAAAGAAAAAATCAGCATTAACAAAGTCGGGTTTTGCTGCGCCGGGCAGGTGCTCATCGAGTAGCTGCTCATAGGTTTTAAATAGCACTTGCCCTGGAACTGCCTGATTGAACATCATCTCTTGCCATAAGCGCGCCATTTCATGCACCAGGCAAGGCGATTGGCTGATATAAACCACAGGGAAGGCGGTATTATCCTCTTGGTGCTCACGTAGGTATTTGGTGAGTAGCGATAAGGCCACACAGCTCTTGCCTGAGCCTGCAGGTCCGCTGACAATCGCAGGCAAGCTGGTGCCCAAGGCTTCGTTTTGTTGGCCATTGAATTCAATTAAGCGTTGTTGTTGGTAGTCTAAAGCCTGGGGCTCGCCAGAAGCGCGATTGAGAGGAGCCAAGGCGGCAATATCATTCCATTCAACCTTACCCCATCCTGGCGTGGCTGTGGCTGCCGTGGCCACGCCTGCATCGGCCATTTGCTCGTGCTTGGCTAAAAAAGCTGTTAATACTGCGGGATTGCGGACAAAGCGACTTTTTTTGTAGTCATGATTTAAGACCACTTCCAGCAAACACAATTTGCCTTGGTAAATGGTAAGCAAAATACGGGTGTCGAGATTGACACGAATGCTAAACAACGGTGGATCATCATGCCCTTGTAATTTCTCGAACTGCAGGCCATTTGTATGGCCATCTATTGACAGCGCTCGCAGGGTTTTGAGGTAGGGTTGAAATTGTTCACAGTCACCGAAAGCATCACGCCAATAATAAATATCCATCCAAC
>JBIODT010000004.1:0-33244 GCA_044445305.1 Legionellales bacterium
GAAAAATCAATCGCATAAAACCTGAAAACCCATCCGTGGAAGGTATATACAGATGTTCACGGTCCTTAGAATACCCTACCAATAATAGTGGCGGTGGTAGTATCGATGATGCCCACAATGCCATCTATTACAACGATGATGAACCCAATAAGCATAATTAGTACCCACAGCAGGCAGATTGTTGTAGCTGCCAGTTAAGGAACTACTAATGACACTATTCCCTTGTGCAAAAGACACTGTATTCACACTGGCTACAGTCAAGTTTGAGCTTAGCAACAAGGGTGCGCTCACGACTAATGCAACTATTAATTTGTTCATAACCACTCCTTATTGTTTCTTGTGACATCCTGAATCAATGGTCACATCAAATAGGAATTAGCAAATATAGGCAACAACCACCCTACGCACTGAGCCTCAGCTGACACTTATTTTGGAGGTTTATGTAAAGCTTCAGGTTTCCTACTCCGTGTAGGCCTACACACCGCCCTTCAAAACAACCTCCCAATTTATATAACATTCTGGTTCAGCCAGGGTTACTTACTGCCTATATGTGTAATAATAGACCATTAAATGGCAAAGTGGGTGTTTATTTCATAAATGTTTTAATATTTTCTAATGGATTTTCTCTAACCTTCAGTTACACTAAGCGTTATTGATAAAATAGTGAGCACTTATGTTTTACGGGGATAGCATTCAAGATACAAGACAGATGTTTTTTGTCAGCTGGGATAAATACCAACAGAAAAAAACATTACAGCCTTTAGAACAAGAAATCGTCGCCGTCATGCTGGCACACCCTGAGTACCATCGTTTGCTGGAAAATCCTGGTAAATTTCAAGAGCACAGCTATTACCCTGAGTTTGGAGAAACCAATCCCTTCCTACATATGGGCTTACATTTGGCGGTACGCGAACAGATTACAACCAACCGCCCAGCAGGAATAAAAGAGGCTTATGCACAGCTGTTAAAAAAATACGCCGACCCCTTGCAGGTAGAACATTTGATCATGGATCAATTAGCCGAATGCTTGTGGCTGTCACAAAAAAACAACCTGCCTCCTGACGAAACTCTTTATTTGAATACTGTGGCAGGCCTTTAATAAGAAGACGCTGGGTATCTGATTCCAGATCGGTTAATATAGACGATCTGCTCCTACATCCAAGTTTTTATGACCCATCAAGATAAAACGACCCATTTCGGCTTTGAGTCGGTAGCCTGGAATGAAAAAGAACAAAAAGTGGCCGACGTTTTTGATTCCGTTGCCAGTAAATATGACTTAATGAACAACCTTATGTCTCTGGGAATTCATCATCTGTGGAAGCGTTATGCGGTTGAGCTGAGCCAGCTTCGCCCAGGACAGACTGCTCTGGACTTGGCTGGCGGTAGCGGTGACTTAACCCGCTTGTTGTGTAAAAAAGTAGGCGCCTCAGGCCAGGTCATTCTTGCTGATATTAATGCGGCCATGCTTGCCGTTGGGCGGGATCGCCTGCTGGATGAGGGCTTGTATAAAAACATCAGTTACGTCCAAGGCAACGCCCAATATTTGCCTTTTGCCGACAACAGTTTCCATTGTATTACTATGGGCTTTGGACTCAGAAATGTCACTGACAAAGAAGAAGCACTGCGCTCCATGTATAGGGTATGCAAACCCGGAGGCAAGCTCATGATTCTTGAGTTCTCATCGCCTACGGTCCCTGGACTAAAACCTGTTTATGACTGGTATTCGTTTAACATTTTACCCAAAGTAGGCAAACTTTTTGCACAAGACGATGCCAGTTATCAATATCTTGCAGAATCAATACGCATGCACCCGAATCAAACTGAATTGCTAAACATGATTGAGCGGGCAGGATTTGAAGACTGTCACTATCATAATTTAAGTGGCGGCATAGTTGCCCTACACATTGCCTACAAATATTGAGCCTATTATGTTAAAAAAGTATTCTTTAAAAGCACTGGAAAAAGCCATTAATCAGGCCATGAGCCTGGATGAACTGACTGCGACTAAACTACAAGCCCTTGATAATAAAGTACTTGAGATGATTATTGCGCCTTTAGATGTTAATTTTTTCATCCAATTTAAAGAGGGTAGCATGTGCTTACTGGCGGATTACGATGGCCAGGCAGACACCATAATACACAGCAGCCCTATAGGTTTAATACGACTGAGCCTATTACCTGCATCCAAGGCGCGCTCCTTATTTAATGATAAGGTGCGCATGTCGGGTGACATTGAATTAGGCCAGCAGGTTAAAAAACTGTTTGATGAAATGGAACTGGATTGGGAAGGCCATCTGGCCCACTTTACCGGTGATGTGGTCGCCTATCAAATCGGTTCTTTTATGCGCAATGGTCTGGCATTCAAAAGTCAAGTGAGCGCATCCATGTGTCAAAATGTGACTGAATTTCTTCAAGAAGAATTACGCATCGTTCCAACGCGCGCTGAGCTTGATGACTTGTTTGCGGACATTGATGACTTGTCTTTAAACGTTGAGCGCATACAAGCCCATGTAACCCAACTGATGAATTATTATGAAACCAATTAGACAGCTCATTCGCCTCGTTCAAATCAACCACATTCTTGCCAAAAATGGCTTGGATAATGTGGTGGTATCGCTAAGACTGTTTGCACCCTTACGTTTTATAGTTTACTTAAATCCATGGAATTGGTTTCGCAAAAAAAAGTTAACTCGGGGTGAAGCGCTGCGCGAAACCTTGGTTGCGTTGGGACCTATTTTCATTAAATTAGGCCAGGCACTTTCAACCCGGCCCGATACCTTGCCCGAAGACATAGCCATTGAATTAAGCAAACTACAAGACAACGTGCCACCCTTTCCCAGTGCTCAGGCCATGGCGATTATTGAACAAGTCTACGGCCAATCCCCTCATGATATTTTTGCACAGATAAACCCCATCGCGCTGGCATCAGCTTCTATGGCTCAGGTGCATGCAGCTACTTTAAAAACGGGCGAAGAGGTGGTAGTCAAAATACTTAGACCCAACATGCGTCGCACTATAGAGCAAGACGTAAGCATCATGTACAGCATTGCCAAATTAGCTGACCGCTATTGGCCTGAAAGTAAACGCTTTAAACCCGTAGAAATAGTAAGAGAGTTTGAATATTCGCTGTCAAATGAATTGGATTTAATGCGCGAAGCAGCTAATGCCGCCCAATTACGCCGTAATTTCCAAGACTCACCCTCGCTCTATGTGCCTAAAATATATTGGGATTATGCGCGTAAAAACATTCTGGTTATGGAGCGTATTCATGGCATACCAGTCTCTGATATAACGCGTCTACGTGAACACGGCGTTAATATTAAAAAACTGGCCGAACGGGGTGTGGAGATTTTCTTTACCCAAGTATTTCGTGATTGTTTTTTTCATGCGGACATGCATCCCGGGAATATCTTTGTTTCCTATGAACACCCCCATGATCCCCAATACATTTGCATAGATTTTGGGATTATGGGAACCTTGACTGAAAATGACAAACGTTATTTGGCTGAAAATCTTTATTCTTTTCTTAATCGCGATTACCGACGCGTTGCCCAATTGCATGTTGAATCAGGATGGGTGGCTCGTGATACTCGGATTGATGAATTTGAAAGTGCTATTCGTACCGTATGTGAACCCATCTTTGAACGTCCGGTAAGCGAGATCTCCTTTGCGCACATGATACTGAAACTGTTTCAAGTCACCCGTCGCTTTCAAATGGAGGTTCAACCGCAGCTGGTTTTACTGCAAAAAACCTTACTGGCAATAGAAGGTTTGGGCCGCCAACTTTATCCTGATCTTGATTTATGGGTCCATGCCAAACCCTTTCTTGAAAAATGGATGAATGAACAAATTGGACCCAAAGCATTTCTGCTGCAGCTAAAACAAAACATTCCTTTTTTTACAGAACAGCTACCACACTTGCCCAAACTGATTTTTGATGTTTTAGAACTCAAAAAACAGCAGCTGTTGGTGCAAAACGTAGCGGTTAAGACACAGACCGAGCCTAAAAGTTCGTCCATACAGTATAAAAGCACCGCCGTCGGTGTCTTTGCTTCTTGTTTTGCTATAGGTATTTTAAATTACTGGCATCTCATAAGCTATCAGCAACTAACGGCCATGGCCTTAGCTGGAATGGTAGCCGCAGGACTGGTGATACTCATTAACGACAGAGGATAGTGATGAGCAAAGCGCTGATTAAATCAGCATCTCTGGTATCATTGATGACCTTTATTTCCCGTATTTTGGGATTTGTGCGCGATCTGATAGCCGCGCAATTATTCGGTGTCAATGCCAGTGTGGATGCTTTTTATATTGCCTTTAAAATCCCCAATTTTATGCGTAATTTATTTGCTGAAGGATCTTTTTCACAAGCCTTCGTACCAGTATTGTCTGATTACAGGCAGAATAAAAGCCATGCTGAGGTCCTCGCTTTTATTACTCGTATGGCGGGCGCACTGATTGTGGTGCTGTCCATCGTGACCTTGGTTGGTGTTTTAGGAGCACCTTATTTAGTGAGTCTGTTTGCCCCAGGCTTAGATCCCTATCGCTTTGCCCTGGCCAGTGAGATGTTACGTATTACCTTTCCTTATTTAATGCTGATATCACTGTCTGCCTTTGTCGGCTCGGTGTTAAACAGTTATGGTAAATTTGCCATTCCCGCATTAACACCTGCTTTATTAAATATCTGCCTGATTGCCACAGCATTCAGTCTTACTTATTATGTGTCTGTGCCAGTAGAATCACAGGCATGGGGTATCTTTATTGCCGGATTTGTACAACTGCTGTTTCAACTGCCGTCTTTGTACCGCAGCGGATTTCTGCATTTCCCTAAATTCCGCAAGCCTAATGCCGGTGTCAGCCGCGTTTTTAAATTAATCATTCCGGCCCTGTTTGGCTCGTCATTTGCGCAAATTAGTATTTTATTGAATACCATTCTTGCCTCATTTTTAACAACTGGCAGCATTACCTGGCTGTATTATTCGGAGCGTTTGGCTTATTTTCCGCTGGGTGTTTTTGGGGTGGCCTTAGTCACGGTGGTGTTGCCACAATTATCCCGCCAACATGCAAAGGGCTCTAAAGAGGGCTTTTCCAGTGTATTAGATTGGGGCTTGCGCTGTAATTTATTAATTGGTATTCCAGCAGCCATCACCATGCTCACACTCTCGGGGCCATTAATTGTGTGCTTGTTTGATTATGGAAAATTTACCATGCATGATGTCTTGATGACGCAAAAAAGTGTTATAGCCTACGGCATTGGCTTGCCAGCATTCATGTTGGTTAAAATGTTGTCTTCCGCCTTTTATGCAAGACAAGACGTCTTAACACCCATGAAAATTTCCATCATTTCTTTAGTCATTGGCATGATCTTCAGTATTTTATTGGTTGCGCCTCTCGGACATACAGGACTGGCATTAGCCACTGGTTTGTCAGCTTGGATTAATGTCTTACTGGTTTGGACGGTGCTTTATAAGTCGGGTATTTATAAGTTGCAGGCAGGTGGATTAAAATTTGCAGGGCAACTGTGTTTGGCTAACAGCATGTTGGTTCTTTTTTTATGCTGGGGTTGTGGCAACCTGCTTACTTGGAGCCAATGGAATGCCGGCCAACGCTTCTTGCATCTGCTTGTTTTAGGGGCTAGCGCCATTGCGGTTTATATTGCTTGCTTGTGGTTGTGCCAGATGAGACCAGCACAATTTAAAGCACAAGTAGGGGTCTGAAAATACCGCTAAGACTCACTGTGGTTATTGACTGCGATGATGATCGAGCTTATCTGCAACCCAAAATTTTATAAGGGATTGACGAGTCGTTCCAATCCGATGAGCCTCCTTATCGAGTGATTGAATCATCCACTCAGGCAAGTCCACATTGATTCGTTTTACTTGCAATCCTGGACGTTTGGCTTTTGCCAGCTCAAGTGAATCAGTAATATCCTCACCAGAATCAAATTTTTTATCAAAATCAGATGCTTTCATAAAGGTTCACCTCTTCTATTCTAGATCGTCTTACAGAAATCAGACGAATACATTGGTTCCTGTAAGGAATCACAGCAGACCAATGTTTCTTTGATGCCAATAATTAAATTTCTTGGCTCATCAGTGTCTCGTGCTGGAATTTCCAGGCGTTGAGGATCTTTCCACAAGTCTTGAGCCTCATCGAAATCAATCCCGTGTTTTCGTTTGTTAGCACAGCTTTTTTCTATGTCATATTCAAAATTCATACTTAAATTGTATGTATTTTTGACATAATATCGCAAGCTAGGCTTGAAGTTATTTAAATCCAAAAGGTTGGCGCACGGCCGCTGGGTTACTTCGCGGCCTCGCCATGATGGGTTCTGTCCAAACGATGCACCAGGCTATCATGCCGAACACAATCCTTAATTTATTCTTTGACTGCAAAATAATTTAAATCCAATTCACGTGCAGCTTTCACATCGTCCAAGCGTTTAACCGGCAAGGTGTGGGGGGCTTCTTTTAACAAATTGGGATTGGTGGCAGCTTCTTGTCTGATGCGGGTCATGGCCTGGATAAAACCATCTAACTCTTCTTTACTTTCCGTCTCAGTAGGCTCTATGAGCAAGCACTCGGGAACCAGTAAAGGGAAATAGGTGGTTGGTGCATGGAAACCAAAATCCAGTAATCTTTTGGCAAGATCCATGGCCGTGATGCCAAAAGATTTTTTCTCAGGACTTAGCGTCAAAATAAACTCGTGTGATGCCCGTCTGCTGGGATAAGCTGGGGTGAAGCCTGCTTTGCTTAATTGTTTGAGTAAATAATTGGCATTAAGCGTTGCATACTCAGAGACTCGCAGTAAGCCTTCTTTACCCAGTACAGTCATATAAAAATAAGCGCGCAGCAAAATTCCAGCATTGCCCATAAAACAGGAAAGGCGTCCTATGCTTAATGGATAGTCTTGTCGGGTTGCCCATTGATAAACAGGGTCAGACCCGCCGTTATCCACTTTTTTAACTGTGGGCAGTGGCATGAAGGGCTCTAGGCGTTTGCCAACCGCTACAGGGCCCGCACCCGGCCCGCCGCCGCCATGAGGGGTGGCAAAGGTTTTGTGTAAATTCAAATGCATGACGTCAAAACCCATGTCGCCAGGCCTTACTTTACCCAAAATGGCATTCAAATTGGCACCATCATAATACAACAAACCACCGGCTTGATGCACCAGGCTGGCAATTTCCTTAATTTGTCGCATGAACAAGCCCAAAGTAGAAGGATTGGTCAGCATGATGCCTGCTGTTTTAAGCCCTACTTTGCACTTTAGCTCTTCCAGATCAATGTCACCATCAGGCCCAGTAGCGATTTCTACTACCTTATAGCCACACATGACTGCAGAGGCGGGATTAGTACCGTGGGCTGCATCAGGAATCAGCATTTCATCACGCGTGCTATCACCACGTGATTGATGGTAGGCCTTGATCATGGCCACACCGGCAAACTCACCCTGTGAGCCGGCCATAGGCGTTAATGAAACACCCACCATACCAGTAATTTCGGCAATGTTGTTTTGTAAACGGTAGATGGCCTCTAAATAACCTTGGCTTTCTTGCTCTAAAGCCAAGGGATGGCGATTAATGAAGCCTGCAATAGAAGCCGCTTTGTGCACACCACGAGGGTTGTATTTCATAGTACAAGAGCCCAGCGGGTAAAAATTAGTATCTATGGAAAAATTTTTACGTGACAGACGCGTATAATGCCTGACCACTTGTAACTCTGAACATGCCGGCAATTGCGGTGGGGTTTTTCGTTGGAATTCGGCGGGAATAGCATGCTTGCTCTGTCCAATCCTCGGTGCTTGCGCTGTTGCCTGACGGTTTGCTTGTGATAATTCAAAAATCAACATAATTTGCCTTCCGTTTTCTGAATGAGTTCTTTGATTTCATCTCGGTGTTTGATTGGCGTGAATTCAATAAATTGGTAGTCCGCAATTTCTGCTAAATAGTAAGGATCATTTTTAAAGACGGACTCTAAATGAGCTCTGTCGTTAGTAGTCGCAATGATAATGCCCCCAGTACGTGGTTTCATAGGACCAGAAGCAAGCAACAAGCCTTGCTTGTAATGGTAATCAAGAAACTCCCTATGTGCTGGCAGGTATTTGTCCACTTCATTAATGGGTGTTTTATAAGTTAATTGTATTATAAACATCAGGCACCTCGTTGGGTCATTATGGCAGTCAATACATGGGCATAGTATGCAATATCCTCTGCGGTACGCATTTCTGTAGCACAAACCAACAGCGTATCAGGCAATTGCGGGTAATGAGCAGCAGGGGCATAGCCAGCAGCAATGCCTGCCTCCGCCAATTGTACTAACACCTCATCAACAGGTTGATTGAGCCTGATTAAGGCTTCATGAAAATAAGGTGCGCTAAAGACCTGCTCCACCCCAGCAATTTGCGTCAAAGCATCCAACAAATCATGGGTGTTTTGATGGCACTGGCTGGCAACCTGGCGCAAGCCTTCAGCACCTAAGAGACTCATGTGAATGGTGGCCGCGGTAACCAGTAAGCCTTGGTTGGTACAGATGTTTGAGGTGGCTTTTGCTCGGCGTATGTGTTGTTCGCGTGCTTGCAAGGTCAGACTAAAGCCGGTTTTGCCATCTTTATCCACGGTACAACCAATCAAGCGCCCGGGCATTTGTCTAACGTGGGCCATGCGGGTACTTAAAAATCCAAAATAGGGCCCGCCTGAAGCCATGGGTGAACCTAAGGGCTGGCCTTCGCCACAGGCTATGTCGACACCGTGCGTACCCCATAAGGCCGGCGGCTTTAATACCCCCAATGAAATGGGATTCACGCAAGCCACACTAATGGTTTTATTTGCATGTGCCCAGTCAGCCAACTGATCGACTTGCTCTAAGCAACCAAAGAAATTGGGTTGTGCAATCACCAAGGCGCTAATGTCCTCGCCAGTATATTGATTCAGCGTGGACAGTGCTGTGATTCCTTGTTGTGCATCAAAAGGCAGGGTAATCACCTCTATGTGCTGGTTACGCACTATGGTGTCTATGGTTTCACGGTAAAAAGGATGTACGGTACCCGCAATCAATACGCGGTTGGTTTTGCTGCGCTTGTTGACCCGGATGGCCATTAAAATGGCCTCAGCCAAGGCGGTTGCACCGTCATACATCGATGCGTTGGCTACTTCCATACCCGTTAATTCACAGATCATGGTTTGATATTCATACAACAACTGCAGGGTTCCTTGACTGGCTTCCGCTTGGTACGGCGTGTACGCCGTTAAAAACTCGCCTCGCGAGGCTAAATCCCACACGGCCGCAGGGATGTGATGCTCATAACAGCCAGCACCAATAAAACAGACGCCATTGCGGTTTTTATTCGCCAACTGCTGCGCTTCTTTTAACAGGTCCATTTCGTTGATGCCCGCGGCTGTATTTTGAAAGCCCGCGTATTGCAATGAAGGCGGAATTTCATCAAATAAAGCTTGAAGATCATGAACGCCAATCGCGGCCAACATCGTTTCTGTATCTTTGGGGGTATGTGGAATATACGGCATGATTAGTGATCCTCAGCTATCTCATGTTGATATTGGTCGGCATTCAGTAAGTCATCAAGCTCATTTAAATGGCTGGGTCTTAATTTTACCAACCAACCCGAAGCGTAGGGATCGGTGTTCACTAGAGCAGGATCCTCTACCACAGCACTGTTGACTGCCGTCACGACCCCACTAATGGGTGCATAAAAATCAGAAGCGGCTTTAACCGACTCAACCACACCCAGTTCATCGCCAACAGCAACCACAGCACCAATTGCAGGCAACTCAACAAAGACCATGTCACCAAGCAATTGTTGTGCATGCTGGGTAATACCAATAGTGACCTCATCCGAGCCTGTTTGCAGCCATTCATGTGTTAAAGTAAATTTCATGTCTTTCATGGTTATCCTTATGTTTGTGTTTGGATCGTGCGCAGTATCAATGACCTAAAGTGCTTGCCCATTTTTTACAAACCGGGGCTTTCCTACTCGTGCTGGAATCAATTTGCCACGAATGTCTACCAACACCTGCTCACCCGTTGCTACAGGAACACGTGCTAATGCAATGGATTGTTCGAGAGTAGGTGAATAACCGCCACTGGTAATAATGCCATCAGCCCCACCCTCAATAATTACTTTTTGCCCAGTGCGCATAATGCCTTTATCTAACAAGGTCAGGCCGACCATCTTCTTTTTAATGCCATCTTGCTGTTGTGTTTGTAAGGCAGCCATGCCTATGAAATTACGTTCTTGGGGCTCCCATTTAACGGTCCAAGCAAGGCCTGACTCCATAGGAGTGGTGCTTTCGTCCATATCCTGGCCATACAAAAGCATCCCTGATTCTAAGCGCAGTGTGTCTCTGGCAGCAAGACCGCAAGGCTTCACTCCAGCCTGTTGTAAGTCAGACCACAGCTGGGCAATGAGTTCTTGTGGCACTATGATTTCAAAACCCGCTTCGCCAGTGTAACCCGTACGGGCAAAAAACCAGTTATCAACATCAACCGACTCAAAATGGGTAAGTGTGGACACGGCATCAATTTGCGCAGGACTTAAAACAGTCAATGTTTTGGCTATCGCTTCTGGGCCTTGAACTGCCAACATGGCTAATTCACGCCGCTCCTGCAAACCAACAGCAAAGCCTTGGCTTCTGGCACGAATCCAGTCCAGATCATGTTGTCGGGTGGCTGAATTCAATACCACCCGGTAATTGTCTGAAGCGCGCTGGTAAACAATAAGATCATCAATGATGCCGCCATGTTCATTACACATACAGCTGTACAATGCCCTACCATTATGCGCCAATTGATCAACATCATTGGTCAGTAATTTACGTAAAAATTGACGACCACCGGCACCCAGTACGTCAACTATAGTCATATGTGACACATCAAACATTCCGGCATCATGACGCACCTGATGGTGCTCATTTAACTGTGACCCATAGTGCAGTGGCATATCCCAGCCATGAAAATCAACCATTTTTGCACCGGATGCTACGTGGGTAGCATGAAGGGGTGTTTTAGCAATCATTGTAATTCCTTTTATTTGGGCTTTGAGGATCTCGAATTAATTAGGGGGTCGAGCGTCAGCTTATCCCAAACTTTCAATGAATTCAACGCGTCACAATACAACAAATTAGAGCTATACTTCTACATAAGAATTGTAGGAGTAGACTAAATGCGCGGGCTTCACTATTGGGTATGGATATTAAATGTAGGCTGGTTGTTATTTCTGCTGCTTTTGTTCAAGCATTTTTGGCGCAAAAGACAGGGATTGTCACATGCCCAATCTTGGCTTAAATCTAAAGGCCGTATCACCCGCTTTGAATTAACGGAAGAAGATCAAAGCCTTTGGCCCAGAATTGAATATACCTACACGGTCTATGATAAGGATTTGACTGGCGAGTATTTATTTTTAGACACCGCTCACAACAATCCTAACAGCAAATACGCACGCCGTATTGCATATAAAGCGGCTGTTGCCTTTAAAGAAAATCAAGAAATAGAGGTGTATTACAACCCCAATCACCCTGAGCAATCAGCCTTAGATGTTACTGTGCCTGTTAAATTAACTTTTATTTTAATGATGTTAGGCCTATTGATTGCAGTACATTTAGGCAGCCTTGTTTTTCGGTATTTGGGACTGTAGGCATCTTAAACATTAAGGCGCTGGTTTGCCGCTGGTATTTGCTGCCTCTTTAGTACAAGCACAAGGAGGCTCCGTTACTGTAGTTTGTAGGCTGCTGATGCTTAGGCCTCTTACACCCTGACCTGCTTGTGCATTGGTAAAAGTTAAGACTACTTTTAAGTGTTGTTGCTGTTGGTATTGGGGGTTTTTAAATACTACCAGTATGGGCATCGTTGCCTGCCAATGGGTGGCGTCGCTAGTAATGACTTGAGGTGGTTGGGTAGCAACGGCGCTGACAACGTAGTTGTTTTTTTGCACAGAATCTGGTAACTTTGAAGCATTAAGTGCTTTTGTATAATTTATCCATCCGTTAGAGGTAAAATACTTAGCAATTTCTTTTTGTTCTGACACATAATTTTGGTAATCATAACTGTAGGTAGCAATAATGGCCTCATTAGCCCATACAGCCAGTTGGGTTTTATCTGCTGCTGTATGAGCTGATTGTGACAGCATAAGAACGGCTATGCTGGCTAAAAATTGGTTTTTTTTGTTCATGGACGAACTCGCTGCATGTAGTTGTATCTTCAGTGTAGTCATTTTTTAAAGATAAAAAAACAGTGGGCGCTAATTTATAAACTGCACTTTAAGATATAGCCCATATTCGCTTTGGAGGACAGGTGCGTAATAATCGTTTTTACTTTGCTGGTCCTGCCAGAGTGGGTCAATTTGTAAATCGCTGGGATTTGCTGTTATTTTTACTAATCTGCTCCATTTTGTTCTTTTTGGGTTGGGCTGGCTCACAAATGGCCACCCCTTATCAACTGGGTGACCAAATACCCATCTCGCTGGCACCATCAAATCTGCCATTTTATGCCATGCGTACGGTACTACGCTTATTTATTGCCTTGCTTTTTTCTATATTATTTACTTTTATTGTGGGTGCCTTGGCTGCAAAAAACCGTCGGGCTGAGCAAATTATTATTCCGGGCATCGATATTTTACAGTCCATTCCGGTACTGAGTTTTTTATCAATTACGGTTACAGGCTTCATCCACCTGTTCCCTAATAGTCTATTGGGACCTGAATGTGCCTCTATTTTTGCTATTTTTTGTGCACAGGTTTGGAACATGACTTTTGGTTTTTACCAATCGTTAAAAACACTGCCCGCTGATTTGATAGAAGTATCGGCCATGTTTCGTTTGTCGGCTTGGCAGCGCTTTTGGAAAGTAGAAGTCCCGTTCTCCATGTCAGGCTTGTTATGGAATATGATGATATCCATGTCAGCAAGCTGGTTCTTTGTGGTCTTATCCGAGGCCATTTCCGTTGCACATCAAAATATAAGACTGCCCGGGGTAGGCTCGTACATTGCTGTAGCCATAGCACAAAAAGACTTGCACGCAGTAGGCTATGCCATATTTGTCATGGTTATCGTGATTTTTTTATATGATCAGATCTTATTTAGACCATTAATTGCTTGGTCAGAAAAATTCAAAGTGGAACAATCTGCCGATGAATCAGAATATCAATCGTGGTTGATTGACTTAATACGCCGCAGTCAATTGATGAAACGTTTTACTAAAATGATGGCGGTATTTACTGACCATTTTGTCAATGCACGCTGGTTACGGCTTCATGAACCCAGAGCAGTAAAAGAAGTTGATGCTAAAACGCAGAAGCGTCGCGACCGGCTATGGGGAAGTCTCGTGTTTCTGCTCATTATCAGTGGCAGTTGGTATTTACTGAAATTCATACTGGCCCAATTAAAAGCAGCTGATATTTTACATGTCTTCTTACTCGGTGCGGCCACTGGCACGCGCGTGATTGTTTTAATTGTACTCAGCTCGTTAATTTGGATTCCCGTTGGGGTCTGGATAGGTCTAAGACCACGAATTGCACAAAAGATCCAACCGGTGATTCAGTTTGTTGCCGCCTTTCCTGCTAATTTATTTTACCCCTTATTTGTAATAGCTATTGTACACTTTAATCTGAATGTAGAAATTTGGGTGACTCCTTTGATGATCCTGGGAACGCAGTGGTATATTTTGTTTAATGTGATTGCAGGCGCATCTAATATTCCGCGAGAGTTGTATCTTGCTGCCGATAACTTTGGCTTAAAAGGATGGATCTGGTGGAAAAGACTGGCCTTGCCTGGCATTTTTCCCTTTTATATTACTGGAGCCATCACAGCTGCAGGCGGTGCCTGGAACGCCAGTATCGTTGCAGAATGGGTGAGTTGGGGCAATCAAACCCTCAAAGCCACCGGTCTTGGAGAATACATACAAGCAAGTACAGCAGCAGGTAATTTTCCACAAATTGCTTTAGGTACCGCAATGATGTGCGTTTATGTAGTCGCGTTTAACCACCTCATTTGGCGTCCGCTGTATCGATTGGCGGAATCGCGCTTTAATTTTAACTGAGTTACTTATGTCCGAAACCATTATTGCCATAGAAAATTTGCGTAAATCATTTAAAAAAGCATCTTCACAGGACTTACTGGTCCTGGAAGATGTTAATTTTAGACTTAAAAAGGGTGAAATAGTCGCTTTATTAGGTAAATCCGGCTCTGGGAAATCTACTTTATTGCGTATTATTGCAGGACTGATACCCCCTAGCAGTGGCTTGGTAACCTATAGAAATAAACCCGTGATAAGTCCAGTTGCAGGCATTGCCATGGTCTTTCAGTCTTTTGCGCTCATGCCTTGGCTTACGGTTTTAGAAAATGTCGAACTGGGTCTTGAGGCACAAGGTGTGGGTCGTGAAGAACGACGACACCGGGCCATTGAAGCTATTGATATTATTGGTTTAGATGGCTTCGAATCGGCTTTTCCCAAGGAATTATCAGGCGGCATGCGTCAACGGGTTGGTTTTGCCCGCGCGCTGGTCATTAATCCTGATGTTTTATTGATGGATGAGCCCTTTTCAGCCTTAGATGTACTGACTGCAGAAAACTTAAGATCCGATTTATTAGAGTTATGGCAAGAGAAAAAAACCAACACCAATGGCATCTTATTAGTAACCCATAATATAGAAGAAGCAGCCACCTTGGCTGATAGAATTATCATTTTTGGCAATGATCCTGGTTATATTCGTGCCGAGTTACCCGTAACCTTGCCCCAGCCACGCGCGCCTGAAAGCCCAGAATTTCGCGCTTTAGTGGATAAAATTTACACGTTAATGACTACGGGGCCTAAAGAAAAAGAAAAACGAGCGCAGCGTGAACGTCAAATTGGTTTGGGTTACAGATTACCTGATGTAGAGCCATCCGAGTTGTCTGGACTGATTGAGACCATGAGATCATTTGAAGAGCGCATTGATTTGCCCGAGCTCGCTGATGAACTCATGATGAATATTGATGATTTGTTCCCTATTTTGGAAACGCTGGAAATTTTAGGCTTCGCCAAAGTGTCCGCTGGTGACATTCAATTAAGTGAATTGGGCATACAATTCTCACTGGCTGACTTGCAAGAACGCAAACAACTGTTTGCTGAACGGCTGTTAGAAAAAGTGCCCTTGGCACGGTATATTCGCCGGGTGTTAGATGAAAAAGTAGGGCATAGGGTTTCTGAAGAACGCTTTTTGAGTAAACTTGAAGATTATTTAAGTGAAAAAGAAGCGGACAGGGTTCTGCGTACCATGATCGATTGGGGTCGTTACGCCGAGATTTTTGCTTATGACTTCAATACTGGGATTTTAAGCTTAGAAAATCCAGGCAAGGGTTTATAAAAATGCAGATATGGGTAGACGCTGATGCTTGTCCAAAGATGATTAAAGAGGTGTTGTTTCGTGCCGCAGTTCGTACTAAAACCCATCTTATCCTGGTTGCTAATACCTCCCTTACCTATCCCGGCTCGCCCTTCATTCGCTCAGTGCGGGTGGAAAAAGGTTTTGACAGTGCCGATAATTATATTGTGACGCATTTAAATGCCCATGATTTGGTGATTACTGCCGACATCCCTTTAGCCGCTGATGTGGTTATGAAAAAGGGCTTGGCGATTAATCCCAGGGGTGAGCTGTATACAGAGAACAACATCAAGCAGCGGTTAAACCTGCGTGATATGAATGAACAATTACGTGCCACAGGTGAGCGAACTGGCGGTCCAGCTGCCTTGAGTATTAAGGAAAAAACCGCCTTTGCAAATACCTTGGACCGATGTTTGGCTAAAAAAGGATGATCAAGATATCCACTGGTGTGTTTATTGCTCTGACAGAAATCGAGATGGTGGCAATTCGTGCCCAAGGGGCTGGCGGACAGAATGTGAACAAAGTGTCTACAGCCATTCATTTGCGGTTTGATATTACAAAATCATCATTACCAGAAGTCTATAAAACCAGGTTAATGCAAGTTCATGATTATAGAATCACCCGTGATGGCATCATTAACATCAAAGCCCAAAGTTACAGAAGCCAGGAACTAAATAGAGAAGATGCAAAACAAAGACTGACCCGATTGATTAAAAGTGCCATCACCGTTGATAAACACAGAACAGCAACAAAACCATCTAAGTCCTCCATTCGAAAAAGGCTGGCCAGTAAGACCAGACATGGACAGTTAAAACAGCTAAGAGGAAAAGGCGCTGTTGATGAATGAATTTATTCCTCGCCATGACGAGCTCTATTAGTTCATTGCATGTTTCAGTTTTGTGCTGACTTATCGGTAACGATATGGATGCAGCACGTAGCCTTGATGCAGCGCAGCGTAATCAAGGTGTTAACCATTTAAATGGACCATAGCAACCTTGATTACGCGGCGCTGCATCAAGGCTACACGCTTCACAGTTATACTTGATGCGCCCTGGCTGCAGGAGATGTTTTCATGCAGCTAGGGCCACAATCAAATGTTGCCTAAATACTTCAGACCAAGGTAAGGTCCATAAAGACCATAATCACTGTTAGTAACAGCCCCGGTAACGCCAGCAGCACCCTGGGATTGTAATGCATTAAAGTAATTCATGACCTGATAACCACCTTGCAGGTTTAACAGACCTTGAGCCATGTTGATAACATAGTTCAGACCCAGTTTTGCTTCCAAGCTTGGGACCAGCGCTTTTTTGTTCGCATAAACGGACTTCAGAACCACACCACCCGCTTCTACATAACTGTTTGAATAACGACTGGAACCGTATAAAATCGAACCGGAGCCATTGGCAGTAAGACTTAAAGCACCAGTAAGATCATAGGCATAATCAAGACCAACCACTGGGCCTAGACCTCGATAATCAGTGTCATTTAATTGGCTCAAAGAGGTTACGGTAGCTGCTCTAAAAAAGGCAATTGGCGTGCCGCTTAAAGAAGGGAAGGAAGTCTTGATGTCAAACCGAATCTCAGCATACTGTAAGCCGCCGTAAAAACGCATTTTACTAGCCAGGCTTAGATCGACATGCTGTCCCAATATGAGATTGACTTGATCCAATTTATTTTTACCCTTCATGCTGTAAGCTATGTTTGCTGGCACCGAAGCGGGTACAAAACCATACCCTGGTTGTTCGGCATTGATAGAGCCGGATTGGTCACTGTCACCACTAAAATGCACCCAAGTCAGGCTGGCATCATTACCGGTATTAAAGTGATAAGCACCTTCGAGTCTATAACCCCAGTCCCAATCATTATCTGGCTGCTGGTAACTGTTATAAGCCAGATAGGTATAGCCATTAACAGCCGGCAAAAAGGCCGAGGGTTGATAAGCACTTGCTGCCGAAACAGTTGCGTGTAAATAAAGCGCCTGGACACCTAAGTCCCAACGTTTTGCTTCACAAGGTACAGTGACATTTCCTGGAGTGCATACGGCACCCATAGAGCCGGCAGCCACGACACCACTTGCTACCAAGCCTATTGCTGTAAGAGTTGTTTTTGTTAACATATAAATGACATCCCTATTAAAGATCGTGTCCGCATTAAGGATCGTGATCCTAAATTTATTGCAAAAAAAAGCCCATCAACAAGTGATGGGCTTAATAAAATTTCAGTCAGTAAACAAATTATACATTGCCTACATACTTCAAACCAATATAAGGACCTGAAGCAGAGAAATCAGTCTCAGCAATGTAAGCACCGAATACTGTATTGTGCTGTGCATTAAAGTAGTTAAACCACATGTAACCTGCATCTAAGCTTAAATCACCTTGAGCCATAGCATAAGTATAATCAGCACCTAACTTGGCTTCAACTTCTGGAACTATAGCATTTTTAGAGCCATAAAAACTATTAAAGTTATCGTTAAATTTGCTGGTTCCAACTAACAGAGCAGTAGCTGCTTTAGCATAAACGCCAAAACCATTACCAAACACATAGTTCATGTCAATACCAGTACGTGGTCCAAAACCATTGTAGGTAGAACTGGCATTGTAAGTGTACACATCAGAAGCATTGTAACCATTGATGCTGTTATTAATGTACGCGTACTGAACACCACCGTGGAAACGGATTTTCTTATTAGCACTGAAATCAACGAATTGACCTAATTCAACATTAACAGCATCCCACTTGCTTTTAAGTTGGTAAGATGTTGAAACACCACTATAAATAGTACCAGCAGTAGTAAGATCTGTTGAAGTTCCATTCAGATTGTTGGTATTACCATCTAAATGGTACCAGTTTACATTAAGGTCGTTGCCAGTATTGAAGTGGTAAGAACCTTCAACCATAAAGCCCCAATTCCAATCTGGTTTAAATTCTGTAAGATCGCTGATACCACTAGTGCTTAATGTATCACCACCATAGCCCCAAGCTGCGCCAAAGGTTGGTTGTAAATATAATGCTGCAGCACCGAAATCCCAAGCAGTTCTTTCGCAAGGTACTGTAACGTTTCCTGGTGTGCAAACTGGTCCCATTGTACCAGCAAATACGACGCTGCTACCTAGAGCAAGAACAGCTACTGCTGTTTTTTTCAAATTTAACATGCTTATCTCCACTTTTTTATTATTAATTTCCGTTCGTTGCTGAATTTAACTGCTGCCAACAACGGTACGCATTTTTCGCTCTAATCGAGAGCGTACCTGGATAAATTATCAAGGTGGGCCTTAATAAAGTCAACACTATTGTAAAAATTTCTTAATAAAGTTAACACTCTATGCGTTATTAATACAGCTAAATCTCAGATAAGATCCAAGTGGCATAAGGGGCATAACAAATTCGTTGGTTGTGCGCTGTCTGTAAAAAAACAAACTACAAAACAGGCAGTTAACAGGCTGTAATAAAAGAAGAATGGCGCCTTAAAGAGCTGGGAGCGCGTTTTCCGCGCAAACCAAAACTGCAATAAACCGCGGTTTATCCGTATGGTTTTGTCCAAACGCCTATAGTTATTGGCTCAGAACTATGCAAGGCCTTATTCATCAGTTCTGCACCAATACAAAATTGTGTTATCCTTCTCTAAAAGAATGCGGAAATTATTACCATGCAGACGTTAAAAATAAACCGTCCTGATGATTGGCATGTCCATCTGCGGGATGGTGATTTATTACAACAGACAGTGCCTGCAACAGCTGGGCATTTTGCACGCGCCTTAGTCATGCCCAACTTAAAGCCCGCCCTTACAACTTTGGCAGCTATTGAGGCCTATAGAAATAGAATTTGTGCGGCCATCCCTAAAGGCAATGGGTTTACGCCCTATATGACCTTCTATCTCAATGAGTCGGTCACCGCCGAGGCTTTGAATCAGGCCGCCTCAATCCCCTATATATTAGGTGCAAAACTTTATCCTGCCGGTGTAACAACCAATTCTGCAGCGGGCGTAAAATCTTTAACGGCTATTTATCCACTGCTAGAGGTGTTAGAGCAGAAGAACTTGGTGTTGCAAATTCATGGTGAAGTGATACACGGCGATATTTTTGAACGAGAAGCTTTGTTTATTGAAGAACAACTACAGCCTTTGATCGCTAATTTTCCCAAATTAAGAGTGGTGTTGGAGCATATTTCTACAAGTGCCGCAGTGGATTTTATCATGCAGGCACCCGCAACCGTGGCCGCAACCATTACACCACATCATTTATTGTATAATCGCAATCACTTATTAGCAGGTGGCATTAGACCACACTATTATTGCCTGCCCATTTTAAAACACCAGCAAGATCAACAGGCCTTGCAACAAGCCGCCAGCAGTGACAATCCCAAGTTTTTTGCTGGCACTGACAGTGCCCCTCATGCCATAAACACAAAAGAAAATGCCTGTGGTTGCGCGGGGATTTATTCAGCACCTCTGGCTTTAGCGCTCTATACCCACTTGTTTGATAAGCTGGGTAAGTTGCAACAACTGAATCATTTTGTAAGCCGGTTTGGGGCTGAATTTTATCAATTACCCATCAATCAACAACCCATTGAACTGATAAAATCACCACAAAGGATACCAGCGTCTTTTCCCGTAGGGGCTGCTCGCGTCGTACCTATAGCTGCCGGTGAAACCTTGCCTTGGAGTGTGTATGACCCTGCCAGCTAGTATTTTATGTGCTTCTATCAAAGAACGCTTTCGTGGTTTTTTGCCCGTGGTTGTTGATGTAGAAACAGCGGGAGTAGAGCCACAACTCAATGCCTTGCTAGAGATGTGTGTTGTTTTAGTCGACATGGATGAGCAGGGTGTACTCCATCGCGGTGCGCGTTATTTTGAACATGTTTTACCTTTTTCTGGCGCTGTTTTGGATCAAAAGTCTTTAGAGTTTAATCAAATTGATCCCTTTCAGCCGCTGCGTTTTGCTGTCGATGAAAAAACAGCCCTCGAGCGCCTGTTTGAGCCCATCTATGCCGCGCTAAAAAAAAGCCGCTGTCAACGTGCCGTATTGGTCGGTCATAATGCCTGGTTTGATTTGCTGTTTATAAAGGCCGCTATAAAAAGAACTGGCGTTAAATCGCCATTCCATGCCTTCACTTGCTTTGATACAGCGACACTTGGTGGCTTGGTCTATGGGCAAACTGTATTGGCAAAGGCCGTCCGCGCTGCAGGCATCCATTTTGATGCCAATGAAGCGCATTCCGCCATTTATGACGCCGAAAAAACGGCAGATTTGTTTTGTGCCATGACCAATCAATGGCGCACCATGCATTTGGGCTTGTGATGGGTTTAGCGCGCAGATTGTGACCGCGCGCAGTATAACTTATTGGAACTACAAGGACTCTGCGTGCCGCGCTAAATAGGCTGCGACACCTGCTGGGGAGGCTTTCATTCCTGCATCGCCTTTTTTCCATCCGGCAGGGCAAACCTCGCCGTGTTCTTCAAAATATTGGACGGCATCAAACACACGCAAAATTTCTTCTACATTACGACCTATAGGCAGATCATTCACTATTTGCGAGCGCACCATGCCATTAGTGTCAATAATAAAAGCAGCGCGGTAGGCAATTCCTGCAACGGGATGCTCAACACCATAAGACTGGCAGATGCTGTGGGTCATGTCCGCAGCCATAGTGTAACGCACTGGGCCAATACCACCCTGATTAATAGGGGTATTTCTGAAGGCATTATGGGTGAAATGTGAATCAATAGAGACAGCGATCACTTCTATATTACGGTTTTTAAATTCATCAATGCGGTGATCCAAAGCAATCAGCTCGGAAGGACAGACAAAGGTAAAATCCAAGGGGTAGAAAAATATCAAGCCATATTTGCCTTTTAAACGCTCATGTAAATTAAATTTATCAACAATTTCACCCGTACCAAGTACTGCTGCTACGGTAAAATCAGGGGCTTTACGCCCAACCAATACACTCATCTTATAACCTCCATTAAAACCAATACCGTTGCCATTTAATATTGATATCTGGCAACGGTACTGGGCAGGAATTTCCCTGCATCAATAAACGTGAGCTACGCAGTAACCGCATCACGTAACATAGGCTCTAACTCGCCCTGCTGAAACATTTCCGCAATAATATCTGAACCGCCAACAAGCTCGCCTTTCACATACAACTGAGGAAAAGTGGGCCAATCAGATACTTGTGGTAACATTTGCCGTATTTCTGGATTGGCAAGTATGTCTATATAAGCAAAATCAACACCACAGGCCTCAATACATTGGACCGCTCGCGCAGAAAACCCGCATTGAGGTATCTTAGGAGTGCCTTTCATATACAGCAGTACTGCATTATCAGCAATTTGCTGTTTGATCTTATCTAACGTTTCCACGGCTTTACCCTCATCACATATAAACTGTGCTAATTATGTCGCAAATTGCGCAAGCTCGCAACTGTTGTTTGCCACTAGGATTGAATATAAGCTTCATCCTGCTAAACTAGGCTTTTTATGAACTCGGAGATCATCATGACTTTTACCTTACCACAACTGCCCTACGCAATAGATGCACTGCAGCCACACATCTCACAGGAAACACTAGAATATCATTATGGCAAGCACCACCAAACCTATGTTAATAATTTAAACAAATTGGTTGCAGGTACTAAATTTGCAGCCATGAGTCTTGAAGACGTGATTATGCAGTCAACAGGCGGGGTTTTTAATAACGCGGCACAAATTTGGAACCACAGCTTTTATTGGCACTGCTTAACACCTAATGGTGGTGGTGAGCCTAAAGGCAAATTGGCCGATGCCATTAACCAACAGTTCGGTTCTTTTAGCGCATTCAAAGAACAGTTTACGCAAGCTGCTGTAACTACTTTTGGCTCTGGTTGGGCATGGCTGGTTGAAGACGAATCGGGTGCATTAAAAATTATAAGCACCAGTAACGCAGGCATTCCTATGCGAGAAGGCTTAAAGGCTTTACTGACTTGTGATGTTTGGGAGCATGCTTATTACATCGATTACAGAAATGTCAGACCAGATTACCTCAATGCCTTTTGGTCATTGGTTAACTGGGAATTCGTAACGAACAACTTGAAATAAGGCAAAGGAAAGACTATGGCACTAATTACAAGCTACAACCCCTTGCCAGTAACGTTCACACATGGAAAGGGTGTCTGGTTATATGATGAGCAAGGAAAGGCTTATTTGGATGGGTTAAGCGGTATTGCAGTTTGTGGATTAGGCCATGCTCATCCAGACGTAACCACAACCATACAGCAACAAGCTGCCAAATTACTACACACATCCAATACCTATCATATTAAAGAGCAAGAGTTACTGGCGGCCAAGCTCACCGCCATGGCCGGAATGGAGCAAGTGTTTTTTACCAACTCCGGAGCCGAAGCCAATGAAGCAGCCATCAAGTTAACGCGGCTTTTTGGTCATAAAAAAGGGATAGATACGCCCTCAGTGATCGTCATGGAGCGCTCATTTCACGGTCGCACCATGGCCACTTTAACTGCCTCAGGCAGTCGCAAAGTACAAGCCGGGTTTGAACCCTTAGTACCGGGTTTTATCCGCGCGCCATTTAATGACCTGGCCGCCATTCATGCTATTGCTGCAAATAGAGAAGATGTCGTTGCTGTCATGCTAGAGCCTATTCAGGGTGAGGGTGGTATTTATGCGGCTGAGGAAGGCTATCTTCGCGCCGTAGCAAATCTCTGCGAAAAAAAGGATTGGCTGCTCATTTTAGATGAGGTTCAAACTGGCAATGGGCGCACTGGGAAACTCTTTGCCTGCATGCACTATAATATCCAGCCAGACATTTTAACTACGGCCAAGGGCTTAGGCAATGGTGTGCCTATAGGTGCCTGCCTGATGAGCAAAAAAGCCATTAACTTATTTAAACCAGGGAACCATGGCTCTACTTTTGGTGGCAACTCCTTGGCTTGTGCTACAGCCCTTACTGTATTAGAAGTTATAGAGCGGGAACATATCTGTGAACAGGTAGCAAAAAACAGCACCCGGTTAATGGATAAACTGATCCAAAGCCTGGGCGAGCATCCCTGTGTAAAAGCCATTCGCGGCAAAGGCTTTATGATTGGCATAGAGTTAGACCGACCCGCTAATGAGATGCGCCTACTTGGTCTTACTAACGGGCTGTTATTTAACACCACCGCCGATACTGTGGTCCGATTATTACCGCCACTTATCATCAATGAAGAGGAGATGGATGAGTTGGTCGCGAGGCTAACATTAACCATTAATCAATTTACGATGTAAGAAGCCTTATTCCTTTGCAAGGCGGTGGAAGGCAATAAATTTAAAGTGAAAATACATGCTTGTTTTAGCCAAACATGGGGTGGAATTTCTGATGATTTTAGAACAAGAATTAATGATAATTTTCAAAAATTAAACCCTGTGATTTGAATCTGCTTGGGTATGGCGTTATGACCTTAGGCCTCGCTCAAGAAAACTCGGATACAAATCACTTCCTCGTGCCTGAGGGCCGTTTAGACTCAATAAGCCTAAACGGGTCTTTAATTGCTTGGGCTTAAACCCATTAGAGTAGCCACGTAACTCAGTACGTTCATACGCTTCTGCATTAATATGCCGATTACGCTCTATTAACATCGCCTCATTATGGTCTAGGAGGCGGAGCTAGTGCATTTTCCGTGTTTAAAATAGGTTCTTGTTGATCATTCCTGTGACGGGCTTGATGACGTGAAAAGAAGCTATAGGACGCCTTACAACCAGTAGCACCACCAACAACAAAACCAGTAGCCGTAAGAGCAAACATAGCAGCCGGTCTGCCAGGAGCCACAACAACACCACTAAAAAAGCTCACATAAGTACCAAAAGTGGCGCCAAGACCAGCACTAGCACCCATAACAGCACCGGTAGCAGCAGTACCAACAGCATCATTGCCAACAGTATTCATGCCGACAGCCTGAGCAGCAACATTGATAGCGGCACCCAGAGTACTCATAGTAATTAATTGTAATGGTTTCATTCAAATAACCTCGCTCATATAGTTTGTAGCTTAAAACAACAGATAATCTGCATGATAACACGCCAATATAAAAAATCAAGGCGCAGATTGAAGAAATAACGCGCGTGCCGTGAGTGAGTAGCGGGAATCTTGTGGGGTTGGCGCTGAAATAATTGGCCAAGTCGAACTTTCAGCGACAGCCTTGGCGTGGCACTAAGTTGTACCGCTAGCAAATATTGCCAGTCCTTGAGTACGAAACCAATATTTATCCTCGTCAACAACATACTGACTTAATTTAGGTATGGCTTGTAGGCTTGCATAACCGGTTGTTATAAAATAGCGCTGGCCCATGATATAAAATTCTTTGGTATTTTGAGAGGGGCTTACCAACACCCGTCCATTAGGCACCAGCGTTATTAATTGCTCCATAAAATGCACGATATCGGTCACTGTTTCGATGCCGTTTTTAACGCCTAGAAGATAAGGAACGTAAGCAGTATCAAAGTGCTGTTGTTTGTTGTTTTTTATAAGCTGGCTTAATTCACCGACGTGAAATTGAATGTTTTTATCCAATTCAAAATGTTCTGCAGCTTGCGACTTAATGGCATGGCGAACCAATGCAATCATATAATGAAGGTATACGCGCCTCAAAGAGTTGGGACTTATTAACCAAAACAGGGCATTTTTATAGCGGGCAGTGGGCAGCGCGAGTACAGGCGGGTACCAACAAGTAAGTGCTGTCAATAATTCACCAATTGAAGGCAAGGCCTTGCCGCAGGCATGAGACTCCCTATAATTATAATATTTCTTAAATGCTTTCATCCAGGCAATGGTTACAGGGTCTTTGTCATAGACAGTAATTGATTTTGCTTGGGCCTGCGCGAATAAAAACCCACTGGTACCATAACCTGGAATCACTAGAACGTCTTTTCCGGTTATATCTGCATTAATGTGATACCGTCCTTTTTTCTCACCGAGTAAAACTAAAGACAAATACCGCTCAGCGCCCATTGGGTAAATTAAAACTTCCTGGTTATCTGCAATGCGGGTTACGCGTTGTTCTAGTATCCACTGTTGTTCTTGTGTACTTAAGTTGGTTTGATTCATAGGGACAGTTCCATTACGGGCATTGAAAGAGTAGGGCCTGATTACAGTACCTATTAATGTGCTTGTTGATAATGGCATTATCGCGTCAGGAAAACGCTCATAAAAGACCCTAATTATTGTTCTTGCTATTAGGGTCTCAAATAAGCAGCATGATCACAAGCCGTGTTTTTTCTGCTCGCATTTAATACACGATTGATTTTATTGATCGACTACTCTGTGATAGAATTGTACATCAATGATGTAAAAAGTTTCGAGATCAGTATATGCCTTTAATTACCACCAGTATCGATTTAGCCATTTCCGACTTAAAACAAGGAAAGCCCGTAGCCATACCGACAGAAACAGTCTATGGCTTGGCGGCTTTAATTAATCAAGAAGAGGCGATTAAAGCCGTATTTGCCATGAAGGAAAGACCTTTAAACCACCCCTTGATTGTGCATGTCGCCAACAACTGGGATCTGAGTGAACTGGTAGACGACATCCCTGAATACGCCCAGCGATTAATGGCACATTTTTGGCCTGGACCCTTAACCCTGGTTCTGTCTTGTAAAAACAAAGCAATTAACCCCTTAATTACCGGCGGTCAAACCACCATAGCCATTAGATGTCCCGCCCATCCCTTGGCACAAAAACTATTAGAACAACTACAGACGCCACTTGTTGCCCCTTCAGCCAATCCCTTTGGAAAAATTAGCCCAACTACCGCCTTGCATGTACAGCACTCCTTTTGCAACGAGACCCTAACGATTTTAGATGGTGGTCGCTGCGGTGTGGGCATAGAATCGACCATAGTCGATGCGACGCAGGCTCAGGAGTTGCAGATCTTACGTCATGGTTCTATCGATGAGACAGCAATTGCTGCTGTTGCTTTAATCGAGTGCATGGATGGCGAAAACCACTTACGAGCGCCCGGAAAATTAGAGCGGCATTATCAACCACAAAAAACTTTATATTATTTTTCAGACTGTGAATTGCTGCTGCGTTTTTGTCAAAAAAGACCCGATGATGTCTATGTGATTGCAAGCAAACAACCAGCGACAGTTGCAGAGCATCATTTTCATCCACTAGCAACTCAACCTGAGCAGGCAGCTTTTGATTTGTATTTTCAATTACGTGCAGCTGATGCAGCCAATGTACATGCAATTGCCATCGAACTTCCACCAGCAAGCAGCAAATGGCAAGGGGTAAGAGAGCGCATCCTCAAGGCGGGAATAAGCGGGCTCTAACTGACAAAATCGCATAAAAAATGCCTCTTGACGTTTGGTTCAACCGCCAAATTCCAATAAAATGTGAATAACATTGCAACTTGCCTGTTCTGAGGTATAAAATGTCAGGATCGTGTTCGGGATAACTGCCTGTTTTAGCGCCAAGAAGGCTATGCTCCTAATGCTCAGCTTTGATGCTAAAACAGGCAGTTATAGCGGACATGCTCCTCATATAAAATAAGACTAAAAGGAGGGCGCGTGGGCTCTTTGTTACGAAAAAAAATACTGGCTGTTGCAGCAATGGCCCTACAGATTGCTGTAGCGCCAGCCGTGCACGCAGAAACTGCTGCTGAACCTGGCTCTGTCGTTATTGCGCCCAATACGAGCACACAGCAACCTGTAGGGCAAGTCGATACAACAACGCTTGGTGTAGATGCCCACGCAGTGCTTGCGGCACCCAGCAATCCTTTAGAACCACTGATTGATGTCTATTATCCTAATTATCCAGCCACAACGCCTGCACAAGGTGAACAGCAGACCTTGATTAAACGCGGGGAATACTTGGCGAAAATGGGTGATTGTATTGCCTGTCATACCGATATGGAGCGAGGTACCGCAGCCTTTGCCGGTGGCTTGCCCATGGAAACGCCTTTTGGTACCTTTTACAGCCCCAACATTACCCCTGACAAAGAAACAGGCATTGGTAATTGGACCGAAGAGGACTTCATCAGAGCCCTGAAACAAGGACGCGACCCACAGGGTAGAAATTATTTCCCAGTCTTTCCTTATATTTATTTCTCTAAAATGGCCGATGATGACATTCGCGCTTTATATGCCTACTTGATGAGCATACCTGCAGTCCATTTAAAAAATAAAGACCTGCCCTTCCCTTTCGGCGTACCTGGCGCTCGATTTACCCTGTGGGGATGGAATTTCCTGTTTTTCTTTCCTGAAAACAACCCTATAGCCTATCAAACCGATAAATCGGCGCAATGGAATCGCGGTAAATATATAGTGGACAGCTTGGGTCATTGCAGCATGTGTCATACACCACTGAATGTGTTTGGCGCGCCTAAAACCCAATACTATTTAACCGGTGGCTTTATTAACGGCTATTGGGCACCGAATATCACTAAATTTGGCTTGGAATCAGCCAGTCACAGTCAGGTAGCCAATGTATTTAAAGCAGGTGAGTTGATAAATAATGCGGGTCCTGTTGCTGGCCCTATGGCTGAAGTAAACCACAACAGCCTGACCCACCTAACCGATGCCGATGCCAACGCCATTGCCGTCTATCTGAAAACAGTCGAAAGCGAAGAACCTTTAGGTTTATCGCCTTCCAACATGCCGCCATCGCTTGAGCGTGGTCAACAGGTATACAGACAAGCTTGCAGTATCTGTCATCAAGACAGTCAGATGAGTGCACCCATGATTGGTGATGCCTCAAACTGGTATCTGCGCCTGAAAAAAAGCGGCCTTACCGGCTTGTACAGGCATGTTATTCATGGGTTCAATTCTATGCCGGTTAAAGGTGCCTGCGTGACCTGCTCTGATAACGACATCATTTCATCAGTCGATTACCTACTTAATGAATCATTGACTCATGCTGAATGGTCAGATCTCAAGTCAGGAGGCGCTGTAAAATACCCAGCGAATGGCATGAATACCTACAACGAAAATTGTGCTGTTTGTCACAATGAAGGTAAATTAGGGGCTCCCAAAATTGGTGACAAGCCAGCATGGGAACCCTTAATTAATAAAAACATGGATGTCTTAATTGAAAATACCATTGATGGAAAAAACCATATAAAAAATGGTGGCTGCGACCGATGCACCAGCAATGAAGTAATAGAAGCAATTAAATACATGGTAAGTCAGTCAAAAACTGATGGCAATTACTCCTTGTGGTAAGACTTAAAAGATGAGGAATTAGGATGGTAAACAGGTTAAAGATCTGTAGATTAGTAGCGATGCTTGGTGCACTGGCGCCAGTACAATCCGTACTGGCTGCGGCAGACCGCTGGCAGTTAAACATGTATCAGGGCGTAACACCTATAAGTAGGGATATCTATTACCTACACATGGTTGCTCTGGCTGTGTGTACTGTAATTGGCGTGGTGGTATTTGGCGTGATGATTTACTCACTGATTCACCACAGAAAATCCAGAGGCTACAAAGCTGCAAAATTTCATGACAACCCCCGCTTGGAAATAATTTGGTCTATTATTCCTTTTTTAATTTTAATTGGTCTGGCGGTGCCGGCAACTAAAGTTTTAATGCGTATGGATGACTCATCACAGTCAGACATCACCATTAAAGTAGTAGGTTATCAGTGGCGCTGGCAATATCAATACCTCGACCAAGGCATTAGTTTTTTCAGTAGTTTGTCCACTCCTTACGCTCAAATTCACAATACCAAAGAAAAAGGCGAGTGGTATTTACTAGAGGTTGATAAACCGCTGGTGTTGCCTGTACATAAGAAAATCCGCTTTCTTGTTACCTCCAATGATGTAGTCCATTCCTGGTGGGTTCCTGAGCTGGGCATTAAACGTGATGCCATTCCCGGTTTCATGTATGAAGCCTGGGCCAAAATTGACACCCCTGGGGTTTATAGAGGTCAGTGTGCTGAGCTCTGCGGTATTAATCATGGTTTTATGCCCATAGTAGTCCAAGCCGTAACCCAAGATGAATTTGATCTCTGGGTTGCAAAACAGACCAAAGTGGCCGACAACTACGCCATAAGCAATAACGAAGCCTCTGCACAAAAAAAATTAACCCGTTCGGAGCTGATGACTTTAGGCCAAAAAAAATACGAACAACTGTGCGTAGCCTGTCATAAAGTGGATGGCATGGGAATTCCACCCATGTACCCAGCACTTAGAGGCAGTTCTATCGCGATAGGCAGCCCTATTTCACGGCATATTGAGCTGATACTTAATGGGCTACCTGGCTCTGCAATGCAACCTTATAAAGATCAGTTATCTGATGATGAAATCGCAGCCATTACGACTTATGAGCGTAATGCTTGGGGTAATAATACCAATGATGAAATTCAACCCGCAGATGTTGCGACACTGAGACATGGTACCAGTCAACAACCTACCATGGTTAATAAAGCAAAAGTTGGAGGTTTGAAATGAGTCAAGTATCAGCACATGCAGCAGCCCACGAGGATCAGGAGCATGGTCCAGAGCAAGGCAAGGGCATTTTAGGTTTTGTAAAACGCTGGCTGTTTACTACCAACCATAAAGACATAGGTACGCTCTACCTCTGGTTGGCGGTAATAAGTTTCTTTTTGGCAGGTGGTATGGCCTTGGTCATTAGGGCTGAATTGTTCCAACCTGGACATCGATTTGTTGATCCTAATTTCTTCAACCAGATGACCACCCTGCATGGCTTAATCATGTTGTTTGGGGTGGTAATGCCTGCGTTTACGGGCATGGCAAACTGGCAAATTCCCATGATGATAGGTGCGCCTGACATGGCACTGCCTCGCTTGAACAATTGGAGTTTCTGGATACTGCCGTTTGCATTTTGTTTATTAATATCAACACTGTTCCATGCTGGCGGCGGTCCTAATTTTGGCTGGACCATGTACGCGCCCTTGTCTACTAAATACGCACCACCCAGCACCGATTTTATGATTTTCTCCATTCACATGATGGGGCTTTCGTCAATCATGGGCTCAATAAACATCATTGCCACCATCTTAAATTTACGGGCACCAGGCATGACCATGATGAAAATGCCCATGTTTGTCTGGTCGTGGTTGATTACGGCGTTTCTACTGATAGCCATCATGCCGGTATTGGCTGGCGCTGTGACCATGATGCTGGCTGACAGGCACTTTGGTACCAGCTTTTTTAATGCAGCGGGTGGTGGTGATCCCATTTTGTTTCAACACATATTCTGGTTTTTTGGACACCCGGAAGTTTATGTTTTAGTGCTCCCTGCGTTTGGCGTCATCTCGGAAATTATTCCTACCTTTAGTCGCAAGCCCTTATTTGGCTACAACTTCATGGTTTATGCAACAGTAAGCATTGCCTTGTTGTCTTTCATTGTTTGGGTGCATCACATGTTTACAACTGGAGTACCGCTGGGTGCGGAGTTGTTTTTTATGTACACAACCATGCTGATTGCGGTGCCTACAGGAATCAAGGTATTTAACTGGGTCAGCACCATGTTTAGAGGGTCAATGACTTTTGAAACCCCGATGTTGTTTGCGCTGGCCTTTGTGTTTTTATTCACCATAGGTGGCTTTACTGGTCTGATGTTGGCCTTGGTTCCGGCTGATTTTCAATACCAAGACAGCTATTTTGTCGTGGCACATTTTCATTATGTGTTGGTACCTGGGGTTATGTTTGCCTTGATGGCAGCCACTTATTATTGGCTGCCTAAATGGACCGGCCATATGTACAACGAAACACTGGCTAAATGGCATTTTTGGTTGTCGGTCATTTCAGTCAATATAACGTTTTTTCCCATGCATTTTTTAGGCCTTGCGGGCATGCCCAGACGAATTCCTGATTATGCCTTACAATTTACCAATTTTAATGTCATTGCGACCATAGGTGCCTTTATCTTTGGTTTTTCACAACTGCTGTTTTTGTACAATATAATCGCAACCATAAGAAAGAAAGGCACTAAAAAAGACATCGCTACAGCACGTGTTTGGGAAGGTTCACATGGTTTGGAGTGGACTTTACCATCACCACCGCCCTACCATAGTTTTACGATCCCACCGGTCATTTAAAAACAGGCTTGATGACAGCACGCGCTGTCATCACCGACAGATTAAACGGTACCTTCCCTAACTGAGTTATTATGAATTATAGAAACAAGCATCAAAAATTGCTGATTATTTTAACCGTGATAGTACTGGGCATGTTTGGCTTTGCCTTTGCACTGGTGCCCATTTACAACAGCCTGTGTAAAACCTTGGGCATTAACGGTAAAACAAATCCCACAGCCATTGCTTATGATGTTACTAAAGCCAAAATAGCCACCGACAGGCTGGTTTTAGTGGAATTTGTTGCAACCAATAACAGTGGCGTGCCTTGGGCCTTTTACCCTAAAATTCAAAAGATTAAAGTGCACCCTGGCGAAGTAGTGAAACTTGCCTTTTATGCTGAAAATAAAACCGCGCAGCAGATGACAGTACAAGCCATTCCAAGCGTGACGCCAGGGCTTGCGGCTAAATATTTGAAAAAGACTGAATGCTTTTGCTTTACCCAGCAGACATTGAATGGACATGAGGCGATGAACATGCCTTTGTTGTTTCACCTGGACCCAGCTTTGCCAAAAAACATCAACACGGTCACATTATCTTACACCTTATTTGATGTTACCGGTAAGAAACTGTAACCACATTAATCAATCTTGACAGAGGAGCATAATTTACAATGGAAGCTCATGGTACTTATTACATCCCCAAGCCCAGCCATTGGCCTTTAGTGGGCTCGACCGGCTTAACCACCACCTTAGTGGGAGCCGCATCCTGGCTTCATCACGACTGGTACGGCCCCCATGTTTTCATCCTGGGTTTGGCCATACTGATTTTCATGATGTTCGGTTGGTTTGGCCAAGTTATTTATGAAAATGCCAAGGGCGTGTACAACCTCCAGGTAGACAAATCGTTTCGCTGGGGCATGTGTTGGTTTATTTTTTCCGAGGTGTGTTTTTTTGGGGCCTTTTTCGGCGCCTTATTTTATACCCGATTCTGGTCAGTGCCGCTTTTAGGAGGGGAAGTGCACCCCATAACCCATTGGACTTTGTGGTCGGATTTTAAATCCACCTGGCCGGTATTGAGCAACCCTAACAACCAACTGTTTTCCGGTGCACATGAGGCTATGGGTGCCTGGGGATTGGCGGCAATAAACACACTGATACTACTCACATCAGGCGTGACCATCACCTGGGCACACTGGGCCTTAAAACTGAAGAAACGCAATCAATTGCTGCTGGGGATGTCACTCACCATTGCCTTGGGATTGATGTTTTTGACGCTGCAGGCTTATGAGTATCATGAAGCTTATACAGAGCTGAATTTAACGCTGTCAGCGGGCATCTATGGGACAACTTTCTTCATGCTGACTGGTTTCCATGGGCTGCATGTGACTCTGGGTACCATCATGCTGATAGTCATATTAATTCGTTGTAAGCGTGGACATTTTACACCCGAACGTCATTTTGCCTTTGAAGGTGTTGCTTGGTATTGGCATTTTGTAGACGTGGTGTGGTTGTTTTTGTTTGTCTTTGTGTATTGGTTGTAAATTTGGCAACCATACCTGCCGCGAATGAGTTTTCGGGATTTTAGGTGGATGGCGTAGCCTTGATGCAGCGCAGCGTAATCAAGGTTTCTGTTCTTCATTGACATGATTAACACCTAGATTACGCTGCGCTGCATCCATATCGTTACCCATAAGTCAGCACAAAAAGAAAAACGCCATGAACCAATAGGGCTCGTCATTGCGAGGCTACGAAGCAATCCAGATAGTTGGGAGTGACGGCCGCTGGATTGCTTCGGGGCCTCGCCATGTCGCCCGGTTTGTGTACCGTGTGTGTTGTTTTAAATCTGTGGGTTATAAACAACTC
>JBIODT010000005.1:0-31353 GCA_044445305.1 Legionellales bacterium
ATTCTGCTTTGGATGAAACATCCATTAAACCCTTATAATTAGTGAAGCCATGAAAGATCAATTATCAGATGAACAAAACAACGCCGTTCTTAATGCACTAAACGAAGCCATTGCATCAGGCCCATGGGAAAAATCCAATTTCCTGAAAGTCATAGGGAAAAATTTAGTTGAACTTCGTGATGAGTTTTTAAATCAGATTGGTTCGCGCACACAAGCCCAGTTAAAATCAGATTCACAACTGGCCCATCGCATGGCTCAGAGAAGCAACCAACAAGAAATTTATATATCACTGTATTCCGCAGAGGGAGCTAATGCACAATCGTGGGAGAAGATAGTTGCTAATCTGCCGCGCCAGATGATTTCAAGACCAATCTATGCTGATGAGGACGATGTTAAAGCACTCATAAAAACCAAAGAAAATAAGTTCAATGAAGCTTATGTTGCAATTTTCGTTAACCGAACCGATATTTTAACTCTTTCTGCAGACAAGACCTTAATGGATAAATTAGGTAGGGTATTGCTCAGCCTAAAAGATAAAACTTTAAATTTAGACAATATCACTCGTTTTGTGCATGTAACAAGTACCTATCGATATGATCATGGTCGTTTGATTAAAGATGTTGATTAAAGATTGCCTCAACATCTAAAAGATATCCTTAAACATGTCACAAAAGATCGAATACAGGTATATACTTTAATTAACTAACCCTATTAAAAGCATACAGCTATGGCACAACAACAGGGACAATCAGGATCAGGATCAGGCTCAGGTGGTGATAATTCCATGTCAGTAATATGGGGCATGATCTTATTGTTTCTTACTGTGTTTCTTATCTGGAAGTTTGGACACCAACATATTGTTTCATTCGTTTTTTTTATGGACATCTGGCAGGCGAAATTAGTTAATTTATTTATAAACAATCAGGGCTTGTCAGATAAAATTTATTTGATGCAAACATTAGATCCGGCAACGGTGGATTTTGATCAGTTACAAGGGATGACGGCTGATGTTGGCGATTTCATGCGTTATCCTGTTGTTTTATTCTTAGTGGTTCTGGCTGGAGTCCTCTACAGATCAAATGTCACCTTAAGATTTCATAAAGCGCATGATATGAAAAGTCTGCGGGCTCAAGAGCAATTTAATTGGCCTGCCATCATGCCCATTATTAAAGAAGACTTAGTCAGTCAAGATTTAAATAAGGGGCCTTGGGCAATGGCTTTAACACCTTATGAGTTTGGACGTAAGCACCAGCTGTTAAAAAGAGATGATGCTTTGTTGGATAATCCTCTGCCTGGTGAGGAGATGACCGCAGGAATTCGTCGTGGGGATGCTAAACGTGTATTTACCATGCAATTGGGTCCTTATTGGGATGGTTTTGAACATTGTTCACCACAGACTTATGCCTTGGCTGCTGTATTTATTGCCCGAATCAATAGAGACCGGGATGCCGCCAACTTAATTCTAAAGACCTTAGATGAAACCTTTGTTACAGGCAAGCCTGATTTCTCTATTGCTAAACCCATTATGCAAAAATACCAACACACTGAAATAGTACAGGAAATAGTATCAAAACATGCTTATGTATTAACGGTACTGTCGTCCTTGCTACAAGCTGCTCGCTTGGATGGGGTTGTTCCAAGTGCTGAGTTTTTATGGTTAAAGCCCATAGATCGCCGATTGTGGTTTATGCTTAATTGTATAGGCAGACAAACGCCCTTCGCCGAGGTTGCCGGTCCTTTTGCTCATTGGCGAGCGGAGAAGGTGATGGGGCGTCGCTCTTTAGTACCAATGATAGATGAGGCAATTCGTGCATTAGAAGTTGCCATTAAAGAAATTAAATTGACACCTCGACAAATGGGGGAGTTAGAATCATGATGCGCGGAGTTGATTCACGTAATGAGATGGATCCAACCCTACTTCTTAGGGATACACGATCTTTATCAAAAAAAATAGCAGATTTTTTTTCCGACTCTACTAATATATCGATAGTTCTGATTTCATTGGCTGCATTGGCTTTTTATATATCGGAGGCAGCTACTTTGGTGGCAGTTATAGGGAGTTTCGTTTTTCTTTATACCTATACCCGAGAGCATAAACTTCCTTTTCGCTTACCCCAGATTTCACAGGTCAAAGACTATAATGATTTAAAACCAGGTATTAATAAGCCTAATATTGCTCGAGGAATTTCTTTTTTTGGTAATGATCGTAAAACAGGCGAGGAACTTTGGTTTGCAAATGATGACATGCGTACCCATGCATTGATATTTGGTTCAACTGGTAGCGGTAAAACAGAAGCTTTGGTGTCTCTGGCTTATAATGCCTTGGTCCAGGGTAGTGGATTTATTTATGTAGATGGTAAAGGCGATAACTCACTTTATGCTAAGGTATTTTCTTTAGTCAGAAGCATGGGGCGTGAGGATGATCTGTTAATTATTAATTTTATGACAGGTGCTCGAGACATAGTCGGGCCTCAAGAAAAAAGGCTGTCGAATACCTTGAACCCATTTTGTCAAGGCTCCTCTAGCATGTTGACGCAGTTGGTTGTTAGCTTGATGGGTGGAGCTGCTCAAGATTCAGGCGGAGACATGTGGAAAGGTAGGGCAATTGCCTTCGTTGAAGCGTTGATGCGCCTACTGGTTTACATGCGTGATGATGGTGCTATTCTTCTTGATGCAAACATCATTCGAAATTACTTTGACTTAGCACGCCTTGAAGCTATTATTATTGATAAAATGTTTCCCAGGGATGATCAGGAAAGCATTAATATTGAAAGAATTCCTAAATTGGTCACAGACCCATTACGAAATTATTTAGGTACTTTACCTGGTTATAATAAAGAGAAAAAAGGCAAACAGGTTTCACAGGTTTTAGAACAGCATGGATTTATTACCATGCAATTGGTTCGCAGTTTTTCATCACTGGCGGATACTTATGGGCATATTATTCGTACTAATTTGGCCGAGGTTGATTTTAAAGACGTGGTATTAAACCGGCGTATTTTAGTAGTATTACTGCCGGCATTGGAAAAATCTCCTGATGAGTTGGCAAATTTGGGTAAGATCATTGTTTCTTCATTAAAAGCAATGATGGCTTCAGGATTGGGTGAAGATGTAGAAGGCGATTTTAGGGATGTTATTTCCAGGAAACCAACCAATGCTCCCACACCTTATATGTGTATTCTTGATGAGTATGGTTATTATGCAGTGCAAGGTTTCGCTGTAGTGCCAGCTCAGGCGCGGTCATTGGGGTTTTCTACGATATTTGCAGGCCAAGATTTACCTGCTTTTCAGAAGGCATCTAAGGAAGAAGCTGCATCAATTGGTGCGAATACCAACATTAAAATATGTATGAAATTAGAGGATCCAACAGAGACGTGGGATTTCTTTAACAAAACTGCTGGTGAGGCCTACGTCAGTAAGGTCGATTCATTTCAAACTAAAGAAGGTGGGGTCGCCAATAGTTATATGGATACGAAAAGCTCTTCTTTTGAAAAACGTTCTCGAGTAGATCTTTTGGATTTAAAGGAGCAGACAGAGGGTGAGGCTCATATATTTTTCAAATCAAAAATTGTTAGGGCGCGCATGTTTTATGCCAATCCCAAGCCCGTGAAGCAGCTTAAAATCAATCAATTCTTAAAAGTTGAACCACCGCCTGATGATTACTTGATGAAGCTACAAAAACAGCTTATTTCTTTTCAGCAGATATTGGACAGTGGTGACTTGAGCATTAATAGAAGTGTAGAAAACGAGGAAATTACTTTAATCAGTAATGCCTTGCATGCCTCCAATATTGAGGAGCCAATAGAACGTGGGGTAGCCGCTTTAATTTCATTTCACAGTTACAATGAACCTGAACCAGTTGAGGATTTGATTGAAGCCGAAGTTGAAGGCGCACTAACTATTTTTAGCGGTTTACGGGTAAATGCCAATGCACCGCCTATTTTAGTCAGTGACAAGGCCTTATTTTCTGAATCGTTATTACCAATCAATGAAACAAGAAATCAGTTGATGAGGATAGAAGTGCTCGCTGGAGCTAAAGATAAATATGCCGGCACCTTAGCAAATGAATTGATTAAGGACTTTCAATTGGCGACCAGTTACCCCCCAGAAGAACGGGATGCAATCGATTCGCATGCACTTACTGAGGTAGTCAGGAGTCTTTCTGACAAAGTTGTATTGGAACGAGAAAAAGCCCATCAAAAATCTGAAACAGAATAGCGATCTCAAAATAAATAAATCACCTATTAGGCACCCAGATTGCTGATGACGGTAAGGTGGGAGGCCCTAATGGGTGATTTATGTATTCAACAGCATGGGCCTAAAAAAACTGAAAAAGAAATAGCATTTTCATTCAATTCATTGTAAGTTAATCACCTGCATGCTTTTCATAGAGAATTGGCTCGGACACGAGTCTTAATGACGACTGCAACAGACAGATTAGACGGGAAGTTTAATTTCTAAATAAGGATTACAAGTGCTAGCAGTACTTACTAAGTATATAGTCCAAACAACTCGAATTGTAGGGCTCATTGTTTTGCTTCAGTTAAGTGCTTGCCATCGTTCTAAAGATTACTCCTCCACTGAAGATGCGCCAAAGTTACCATGCAAAGTTCAGGGCGCTTGTGATGCAACTATCAATAAGTACCTCACTTTTTTTAATAAAAGAGGGATAAAAGTAGTTACAATGGGGCAAAATTATTTAATTAGCATTCCTGCATCGGCCTTATTTGCAGATCAAGCACCACATTTAACTTGGGCTTCTTATGGTTTGTTGAACCATATGGCTAAATTTCTCAAACAATTTAGAATGGTTGCAATTAGTATTAACAGCTACAGTAGTAAATACATATCGCCTCAAAGGGAGCATGCCTTAACCTTAGCGCGATCGCGTGTAGTCAGTGAGTATCTTTGGTCTCAAGGAATTGACAGCCGTATTATCTTTACGCAAGGATTAGGCAGTGATAAACCTGTAGTTAGTTTTACCCAAGGTGGTGATAAATCACCAAATGCTCGAGTAGAAATTACTTTCAGGCGAGAAGTTGCATAGTAGAGGAATAAATGAATCGCGAAACATGGACTTTAATAAAGCGCAATAAAAACTTTAATGTAAATGTCTACAGACGCGGACTTATTGCATTAGATCTTTCACTGTTATTAAGCTGTATATTTGTACTGTTGCTTTTTTACAAATACATCAACTTACCGGAGCGAGATTTTTACGCAACCAGTGGAATAACTGCCCCTGTTAAGCTAAAAGCTTTGTCAGTCCGCAATTTGTCTTCGGTGGCATTGTTAGAGCAAGATCCACCCTTAGGTAATTTAACAAGAAATATACCGCAATAGATAGAGGATAATATGGCTGAAGATGCCTTAGCTGTTGTTACTTTAAGAAACAAATTTTACAAGGATAGCCAACGCAGGGTAATACTCGCATTGGTAATAGCCATAACTGTTAATCTCGTGATGGGATTGATGTTGATCTATGTTATTACTCATCCTCCTGCGCCAAAATATTTTGCTACAAGTATTAACGGCCGCATTACACCGCTTTTTCCATTAGATGAGCCAAATCAATCCGACTCAGCAGTGTTACAATGGGCTAACCAAGCTGCAATTGCCGCATTTACCTATAATTTTGTGAATTACAGGGATGAGTTGCAGGCTGCCTCTGGATTTTTTACTGCAGAGGGTTGGGATCAGTTTTTGACGGCTCTGCAAGAGTCCAATAACTTGGATGCAGTTAAGGCTAAAAAATTGATAGTTTCAGCAGTAGCAACTCGGGCACCTATTATTTTGCAGAAAGGAATATTAAATGGTAGTTACTCTTGGCGACTACAAATGCCAGTCTTAGTAACCTATCAAAGTGCTAGTGAATTTACACAGCAAAATAACGTAGTTACCTTGTTAATTACTCGAGTTTCCACTTTAAATTCACCTCGAGGAATAGGTATTTCTCAATTTGTAGTTGGACCTGCCAGTGGTGGGGTAGGTTGATGATGAACAAAATAGGTAAATTGATTCGACTTTCTTTAGTAGTAAGTGTGTTTAATGCGGTAGTCGTTGTCAGTTACGCTGCCGGACAACCTGATGGATCACAACAAGCCCTACAACAGCTGCGTTTATTACAGCAGAAGTTAATTCAGCCATCAGGTGCTGGCTCTCAGCCTGCCTCAGGGGCTAATTCACTGGTAGTTGCTGCCAATCCACAAACTAATGCTGCAGCTGTGGAACCGTCAGCGCCAGCTGCGAATGCTGGTGATGAGCCAGCAATGACTCCCAATGATGCTGAGCTGATTGATAATAAGTCATTTAATGATATGACCCATACTTTATATCCTCTTAGCCCAGAGCAAATTATACATTTAAAACAAATATACCACACGTCTGAGTATGCGCAGTCCTCGCCCGCAGGGACGCCGCCCAAGCCTACAGCTACTTCTCAGTTCGTTAATTTATCCCCAGGTTCTACGCCACCGGTAATTCGTCTTTCTCAGGGTTTTGTCTCGTCGCTGGTTTTCCTTGATTCTACAGGCGCGCCTTGGCCAATATATGCGTATGATTTAGGCGACCCTAGCGCCTTTAATATTCAATGGGATAAAACAAGCAATACTTTAATGATCCAAGCTACAAAATTATATAACTATGGTAACCTGGCAGTTCGATTAAAAGGATTAAATACCCCGGTTATGTTAACGCTTATTCCTGGTCAAAAGGCTGTAGATTACCGCGTTGATTTACGAATCCAAGGTTATGGACCAAATGCCAGCACCCCATTAGGTGAAGCGCTGCCATCTTCAGCGAATGACTTACTGTTGCATATTTTAGATGGTGTGCCACCCGCTGGAAGTCAGCGATTGACAGTTAGTGGTGGAGATGCCCGCGCTTGGTTGTCTACTGAAAAAATGTACGTTAGAACTAATCTCACTATTTTGTCACCGGGCTGGTTAGCGAGTATGACCAGTGCAGATGGTATGCATGCTTATGAAATGCAAAAGTCTCCAGTGTTATTAGTGTCCTGGCATGGAAAAGTCATGCAGCTTAAGGTGGAAGGGTTATAAGCAAATGCCAAGTAAAAAAGACAATATAAAATCACTTTTTTCTAATACCCGCTCACGCGTGATCATCCTATTTACACTTACATTAATGATCGCCGCTGTTGTAATAGGCTATGTTAAATTGAGATCGTCAACAGCTACTCCATTAGCCTCTGCCGAAGTTGCTACCAATGTTGCAGGAGGTATGCGCTCAATTCCTGGATCGATGGATCCTACTGCTCAATATGCGAAATTACAGGAACAGCAGAATGAGTCGTTGGCACATAAAGCGGTAACTTCAGGTGGCAGTGCCATTCCAACGATTATACGCACACAGGCAGTGGGACAAGGTGTTGGTGTTGTTGGTTCGAAAGAAGGGAAAACAGGAGTTGGTTTTGCTACCTTAGCACGCGAAGATCAGACTGGAGCGCAACAAAGTCTCTGGATACAGGATTTGAAAAATGGCAGTTGTAGTAAAAGCGTTGTAACTAAAGTGGTCAGTCAAGGTGCTCAGCTGAGTGATCTAAAGGCGGCATGCACTTGTGTGCAATTAAAAGATGTTGGGTATTCACTACAGGATCTTGAGCCAGTATGCGACTGTGGTGAATTAAAAGCAGCAGGATATAATGCCAGACAATTGAAGGATGCTGGTTATACCGCAAGCAAATTATCTAAGTGTGGTTTTAATGCCTGCGAAGAACGTAATGCAGGTTTTTCTGCTCAAGAAATGAAAGATGGTGGTTATTCTGACGGCGAACTAAAAGGGGCTGGATTTTCTGAAAGTGAGATATCAAAAGCAAGTGGTTTGCCAGATGGTATTTCCTTAGCCGATGTTCGTAATAGCGGATGTGGCGTAGCTGCTTTAAAAAAATTACGTCAATCAGGTGTAAGTGGTTCAGCTATAAGACGAATTAATGGTTGTAGTGCGGAGCAATTAAAAGCAGCAGGTTATACCGCAAAGGAACTAAAAGATGCAGGCTTTAGTGCCGCGGACTTAAAACGGGCTGGTTTTACCCCAGACCAGTTAAAAGCAGCAGGGTTTACTGCCAGAGACTTATTAGACGCAGGTTTCTCTCCGGCTGATCTTGCCAAGGCTGGTTTTACTGCGGCGGAAATCAAAGCCGCTCAGACTCAGTTATCACCTGGAATAAGCATCGATGACATTAAAAATAATGGATGTGATGTTGATGTACTTAAAAAAGAAAGAGAGGCTGGTGTCAGCGCAACGCTGATCAAACGTTATGCTGGTTGTAGTGCCCAAGCTTTGAAAGCTGCGGGTTTTACAGATGATGATTTAGCCAATGCAGGCTTCACTGCCCAAGAAATTAAAGAGGCTATTCCTTTGAGCGATGCAGCTATAAAAGCCGCAGGCTGTGATGCGAATAAATTGAAAAAATTATTTGATGCTGGCGTTTCTGCCAAAAAGATTAAAACCCTAAATGGTTGCAGTGCGGAGTCATTAAAGAACGCAGGTTATAATATAAAATCTTTAGCTGATGCCGGTTTTACCCCTGCTGAGTTGCTTGCAGCAGGATTTACCGCGAAGCAAATCGAAGATGCAGAACTAAACCCAGCAGCGGTGATTGCAAGTGGACGTACAGCGGATTGCAGTGTTGACTCCCTTAAAAAGGCCAGAGCTGCAGGTGTGTCGGCATTAACTATAAAACAAACTTTAGGCTGCTCTGCTGCGGCACTAAAGGATTCTGGCTATAGCGCAACCGATTTGAAAAATGCAGGCTTTACTGCTGCAGAATTAAAAAATGCTGGTTTTAGTGCTAAGGCATTGAAAGATGCTGGGTTTTCAGCTAAAGAATTACATGATGCAGGTTTTACCGCGCAACAATTAAAGGATTCGGGTTTTAGCGCAAAAGATCTTAAAGATGCAGGTTTTAGCGCAAAGGATCTTAAGGATGCTGGTTTTAGTGTAAAAGATCTTAAAAATGCTGGTTTTAGTGCAAAAGATCTTAAAGATGCGGGCTATTTGGCAGCTGATATATCAGCTGCAGGCTTTAGTGATAAAGATCTGCAGGATGCAGGTTTTTCCATGGCCGGGTTGCCATCTGCACCAAAGGTGCAACAACAAACATCAACTATTGGTGGGATACCATCTATTGCCGGTAGACGACCAACACCTGCTGCACAAGCCGCTACGAATGCTTCAAATAGCCTACAATTACAGGCCATTTTAGCCAAGCAAGGTCAGCAAATGGCCGATCAAAAATACCAGCAAAAAATTCAACAACGAACTTCCGAAATGTTATCAGCCGCAACGCAGTCGCTATCTGAGTGGAAAAAGGTCAATACTCAAACTTATGCTGGAGGCAGTGATGACGTTAAAAAATCTGCTGGGTCTGGTGGTGCTGTAGCTGGTATGAGATCTACAAAGGTACAACAAGGAATAGAAACGGGCATAACACATAGAAGCAAAAGGGCAGTAATCAAGACCGGTGATATTTTATTCGCAGTAATAGATACCGCTATAAACAGTGATGAGCCAGGGCCAATTTTAGCAACTATTGTTACAGGTAAACTGAAGGGTGCAAAATTAATAGGCAGTTTCAATTTGCCCTCAAATGCAAATAAAATGATCATAACCTTTAACTTAATCTCTATTCCTGGTGCTGAGAAAACAACTTCAATATCGGCATATGCTATTGATCCCAATACCGCCAGAACAGCCCTATCAAGTCAAACAAATCACCATTATATGATGCGATATGGTGCTTTGTTTGCATCTTCTTTTATACAGGGTTTTGGTAATGCCATTCAATCAGCGAATACAACAATAACTATTGGTGGCACTGGTGGTACTAATAATGTTACGGTTACAGGTGGTGGTATTGGTCAATCTACTTTGGAAAGTGCTGTAATTGGGTTGTCAACTGTAGGCAAGAACTGGGGTCAACATGCACAAGAATTACTTAATACGCCGACTACAGTTCAAGTCTATTCAGGAACAGGTTTAGGGATTTTGTTTATGCAAGATGTAATAATTATTTAATTTTTATGGCAGGCAATTATGGCAGATAATGACGAATATGAATACTCAGAGTTAGAGTCACTAGATGATGAGTCTATGGGCAAGGATGCACCAGATAACGAACGGCCCGTGCCTGCTGGTGATGCTGCTCTTGCTGAAAAAAAAGATGTTAAGCGTAATTCGCTTATAGTTGTTGGACTGGTGGTTTTTGCCTTAATAATGTACCATTTGTTAGGAGCAATATTTGGTAGTAAACCGAAACCGACACAAGAACCGGCCATTCCTACTATAGCCCAAATAGCACCACAGACACCACAGGCACCACTAGTACCACAACCACTGCAAACCGAAATTACCTCAGCGCCAATACAACAGGCAGCAACACCTGTGCAAGAAAAAGATACCGATTTAAAGCAACAAGTGGCTGCTATTGCAGTGAATCAACAGAGCATGAGATCTGATGTTTCTTCATTCGGTGATGAAGTAAGCAAGGTTAATAATAATGTCAACGACTTGAATTCGGAAATTGCAAAACTCAACCAGGTGATAGTTAATTTGTCCAATCAGGTTGCAAAACAATCAGGTGAGCTGACCATTTTGATGGCTCGTTCCCAACCTAAAAAAACCAGCAGGCCGTTGGTCAGACAAGACATGCAGTCGCTAGTAACTTATAATATTCAGGCGGCAATACCTGGACGAGCATGGCTAATTGGCTCAAATGGTTCTATACTGACTGTAAGAGAAGGGACAGTAATAAAGGGATATGGGGTAATTAAACTAATAGACTCCATGCAGGGGCGCGTGTTGACTAGCTCTGGTCGAGTTATTAAGTTTAGTCAAGAAGACAGTTGAGGCTTTTATGTCTACTGCTACAAGCTGGATAACGAGTCAAGTACAAATCATACAAAATTTGAGCCTTGTAGTCGCTCCTGTGGAAAAATTGATAACAGGTGCGGCTTACCTCATTGGCTTGGCATTTATATTTAAAGCAGTGTTTAGCTTAAAATCATATGGTGAAGCGAAAACAATGTCTTCATCCAATCACTCTATAAAGGAGCCCCTCGCCTATTTTGTTGCTGGTACCATGCTGTTGTATTTCCCAACAGCCTTGTCAACATTGTTGCTGTCAACTTTTGGTGAGAGTAATGTGATGGCTTATGGCCCTATCAACGGCAGCAGTGATTCATTGAACAGCCTTTTTGGTAGTGGTAGCGCTGTAGGTGAGCCACTGTGTATGCTCATTCAGGTTATAGGTATGGTCGCATTTGTGAGAGGATGGATATTGATAGCGCGCTCTGCATCTACCGGGCAGCCACCTGGTGGAACGGGGAAGGGTATGATGCATGTTTTTGGTGGTATTCTAGCAATAAATATTGTGGGAACTATTACTATGCTTAATAACACGCTATTTGGGGGATCATAGTGTCCTTAGTGCTTGAGCTGACGATGGCTGTATGTATGCGCTGATTTGCTACAAAACCACAAGTTGTTTGAGTAAATGAGGCTAAAGTATCTCCTCGATTTCGAGGAAATGTTGATGGAGTTTAAAATTATAACCGGAGGGATGAAATTGAAAAGTAAATTGAGCACTAAGTTTAATTACAAGCACTGTTTGTCAGGTGCTGCTTGTGTGGGCGTTTTGGTATTAATGAATTCAGAGGCTTTAGCAGCCATCAGTGTAGGTACTATGGCTTCTACTATAACGAGTTCTTTCGGGAAGTTAGCAAAATTAATTACCGCGGGATCCTATTTGGCGGGCTTGGGTTTTTCTGTTGGCGCCATTATGAAATTCAAGGCGCATAAAGACAATCCTACCCAAATTACGATCGGAACGCCTATTGCCTTAGTCTTCGTAGCTGCTGCTTTGTTATTTTTACCTACAATATTAAATATCACAGGTGAAACTATGTTTGGTGCTGCTGGTACAACCGCTGGTCCTACAGGTACTACTTATACACCAAGTTGATAATAATTAATTCTGACCAATCACCACAATTTGCTCTTTATGCAAGTTGTGGTGGTGTAATTTTATAAGGTTGGGATCGTGAGCAAATTGAGTTCCTATTTTACCGCTAAAATGGGGATTTACTTAAGTCACTCTCTTTAATGTGAGCCTAAAATATGGTGGCGAATCAAGAACACTGTGAGTTGAAATTAATGGCAACACCAGGTTCCTGGCGTTTGTATTCAGCTAGAAAAGCTGATGAGCGATTTAAGTCCTATGAAAATAAAATATTGCATAGGGACAGATACACCTGTAAATTTTGCGGATTTCAAGCACGTTTTTTTCAAGAAATTGTTAATTTGGATAGCAATTATACCAATAACAGCCTTTCTAATTTAGTAACCGCATGTTGTTTTTGTGCCCAGTGTTTTTTTATTGAGTCGGTGGGTGTGGGCGGCTACGGTGGTGGGACGCTGGTCTATATTCCTGAATTGAAACAATCTGAGTTAAACGGTCTGTGCCATGTGCTGTTTTGTGCTATAACCAATGATACCGGTTATAAGAGTAGTGCGCAAAATATATACCGTAGCTTTAAGTTTCGTTCGCAAATTGTAGAAGAAAAATTTGGTGAAGGCACCAGTGACCCTGCTATATTTGGTCAGTTAATGATTGATGCAGGCGTAAAAAATGAGGAAGTAAGAGCTCAATTATTTAAAAATATTCTTTTATTACCTTCAAGAGCAAAGTTCCGTAAGCAAATAGAAAAATGGGCTGCCAGTGCATTAGAAGAAATTGCAGATTAGGCTCTGTTGACATCAATTGGAGAACAAAGGGATGGCTAAATGGTATGAGTCGTTTTTTGAAGGTATAGATACCTTTTTTGCCTGGTTAAGCACCTCTCTCAAGCAAAGTACAGAATCATATATTGACCTGGAAACGGCTGATAGTTCAACAGTATTGGTTAACCACGATGGGTCTTTGCTTACTGTATTAAAAATTGAAGGAATAACCGCTCTTGCTGGTGACGACGAGTTTATTCGTTTGATTGAGGGGTTAACTAATGCCTTTCAAACGGCAATGAGCAGGCCTGGGCATGCGTTACAGGTTTATTTCAGTCATGACAAACAGAATATTAAAAAAGTTATTCAAGATATCTATGCACCTGCTGAGTCTTCGGCAGAGCGTTTGGAGCTTAATTTAACGGACTTGTTTCAAGAGAGGGTAAATCATCTTTCTTTGTATTGCGCAGAAGAGCGTGTTTATTTTGTGTTAATTACACGCCCCTTTAACCTGCCAACTGATCAATTGAAGGTAGCGAATAAATCTAAGATAAAAATGTTGAAAGATACCAAAGCCCCTGCGTTTAAAAACAGTCAGACGCTTTATGCTGCCATTCCAGAAATACGTGACACACACGATGCTTATGTGCGCGCCATAATGAATGATTTAGATTCATTGAAGATTTTTGCTCATGTGCTTGAAGTGCATGAAGCCATTCATGCGATTCGAATGACAGCTGATCCTGACTATACCTCGGATGATTGGCGTCCAGTTTTACCTGGAGACAAAATTTCGGTACGAGAGGTGAATGACTTTGATGGTGATCCTTCCGATCTATTATGGCCTTCATTGGCGAAACAAGTACTACCAAGAGATGCAGAAATACTGGATTTGCGTACGGTCAGAGTAGGCGACAAAATATATTCTTCAACTTATATTGATCTGTTTCCTAAGGACCTGCGCCCTTTTATGACGCTGTTCACACGCATACTGCCGTCACATGTGCCCTGGAGAATTTCTTTTTTACTTGAAAGTGAAGGTCTTAGTACTATCAAACTTAAAGGACTTTTATCAGCGATTTTGAGTTTTAGTTCGGCTCAGAACCGCTTAATAAGTGACTCGGTTAATTTATTAAAATACATAGAGCTTAATACTGATGAGTCAATTGTTAGACTACGGGTTGTTGCTAGCACTTGGGCCCCTCAGGAAAATCTGCCATTACTGCGGCGTAGAAACTCTGAATTAGTTAAAGCAATTGAGGGTTGGGGGTCAATGGATGTTTCGGAAATTTGTGGTGACCCTTTTGCTGGTTTTGTTTCCAGTATGTTGGGTGCGACCATGAACAGCACGGCTGTAGCTTCTGTCGCGCCCCTCAGTGCGGTTATTAGTATGTTGCCTATTACTCGCCCTGCATCACCGTGGAAAACGGGTGCATTGCTATTTCGAACACCTGATGGTAAGCCGTGGCCTTATCAGCCAGGCTCAACTGAACAAACCACCTGGATTGATTTGGTTTATGCCCGCCCTGGTTCGGGTAAATCAGTATTGTCGAATACACTGAATTTGGCTTTATGTCTTTCCGGTGGCTTACTGCGTTTGCCGCGCATTGCAATTATTGATATTGGTCCCTCAAGTAGTGGTTTAATTTCTTTGTTAAAAGAGGCTCTGCCTGCGTCACAACGGCATTTAGTTGCTTATCATCGTTTACGTATGACACCTGAATATTCGATTAATCCCTTTGATACGCAATTGGGTTGCAGATTTCCTACTGCCCTGGAGCGTGCATTTTTAGTTAATTTTATTACACTATTAACAACACCCTTAGGTGCCGAAAAGCCCTATGATGGTATGCCTGATCTTGCTGGGATGGTGGTTGATGAGCTTTTTAAATTCATGGCTGATGAGTTTAGTCCTACACCTTATGCTCCCGGAGTTGAAGAGTTTATTGACAGTATTTTGGAAGAAATAGGTTTTGTTCTAGACTCCAAGTCAACGTGGTGGGAAATAACTGACGCACTGTATTCAGCAGGATTTATGCATGAAGCGTTGCTGGCACAACGTTATGCCATGCCTTTACTGGCAGATGCCGCTTCAATTTGTCGTACCCCTGCTATTGAAGATTTATATGAAAAAGTGACTGCGCCAACTGGTGAGTCATTAATTAGTGCTTTTTCAAGAATGATTTCTGGTTCGGTACGAGAGTATCCTATTTTATCACGAGTGAGTAGTTTTGATATTGGCGATGCAAGGGTTGTATCTTTGGACCTGGATGAAGTGGCAAAAAGTGGTGGCGATGCTGCTGACCGACAAACTGCAGTGATGTATATGTTGGCACGTTATGTTTTAGCCCGACATTACTACTTAACTGAAGACAGTTTGAGTAACATTCCTGCGCAGTATCGAGAATATCATAAAGACCGGATTAAAGAGATTAGGGAAGATCATAAACGAATTGTATACGATGAATTTCATCGAACCTCAAAATCAGCTGCTGTGCGCGAGCAAGTTATTATTGATATGCGGGAAGGTCGTAAATGGAAGGTACAAATTGCCTTACTGTCACAATCAGTAGATGATTTTGATCCAATAATGATTGATTTTGCGACTTCAATTTATATTATGGATGCAGGTCCATCACAGGCAATTGATAAGACCACCAGCATTTTTGGATTGTCTGAAACTGCAAAAAATGCCTTGCGTAATAGAGTACATGGACCCAGACAGGGAGGTGCGACCTTTCTGGCTCAGTTTGCAACTAAAACTGGCATTAATGTGCAATTACTGACGTTGACTTTAGGTCCCGTTGAGCTCTGGGCTTTTAGTACTACCGCGGAAGATGCGGCAGTTAGAAATCATTTGTACAGACATCTCGGGCCATCGGAAGCAAGACGACTCCTTGCATCTTTGTTCCCTAACGGCTCGGTCGCTAAAGTGATAGAAGACAGGCTGGCCAGCATGAAAGAAAAGGGTGGATTGATAGGGGAGAATGAAAAAGACAGTGTTGCTGATCAATTGGTTAATGACATTCTTGAAGCTTATTCAAAAGATCCTAATATTAAAACACTGCCAATTAAAGTTATTTAGTAACTGGCTCACTCCACGCCTACGTCCCGCGGGACGTAGGCGTGGAGTGAGCCAGTTACGTTATTTAGACCTTAGGGCTTCGTTAGCACCGTTGTACTAGAAAGGAACTTGAGATTAATGTCTAATAATGACTCAAACGCAGAATTAACTCACGGCAGTAATCAATTCAATTCGATTAATCCATATTCAGAACAAATTTGTGGCAGCTATCCTTGGATGAGTCAGGATGAGGTTGCTCAAATTATTCAGTCAATGAGTACAGTGCAACACTCCTGGGCTGTTACTGATTTTAGCATTCGCAAGCGTAACATGCTGAACCTTGGGCGGTTATTGCGTGAGGGAATAACTGATTATGCGGCACTTATTACTCTGGAGATGGGTAAGCCAATAACTCAAGCATTAGAAGAGATTGAAAAATGTGCAAAATTATGTGACTTTTATGCAGAACAAGGCGAGCGATTTAGCGCTTCTGAAGTCATTGAAACGGAGTTTTATAAAAGCTACCGCGCCTTTCAACCGCTAGGTATTGTGTTTGCGATCATGCCATGGAATTTCCCATTTTGGCAGGTAATGCGCTTTGCCGTGCCTAATTTAATGTTGGGTAATGCAGCGCTTTTAAAACATGCACCAAATTGTACAGGCACTTCACTCAAGATTGAAGCATTGTTTTTGCAAGCCGGTTTTCCATCTGGACTGTTTCGCAGTCTGGTTATTGATGTGGCTATGGTGCCCTTTATCATCCATCACCCTCAGGTTTTGGGTGTGACTCTAACTGGCAGTAATCAAGCTGGAAAATCGGTTGCACAAGAGGCTGGTGCCGCTCTCAAAAAGGTGGTTTTAGAGCTTGGTGGCAGTGATGCCTATGTTATTTTAGATGATGCTGATCTTGAATTGGCTGCTGAGCAATGTGTGATTTCAAGGCTTAATAATTGTGGTCAAGTTTGTATTGCGGCCAAACGCATCATAGTCGTAAAAAAAGTAAAAGAAGCTTTTGCAGCGCTGGTGATTGAAAAAACCCAACATTACACGATGGGAAATCCACAGGAGCCTGATACCAGCCTGGGTCCCATGGCGCGAAGTGACTTGCGCAGCCGCTTGCATGAACAGGTACAACAGTCTATTGCTGCAGGTGCCCGTTGCGTCGCTGGTGGTACTTTGCCTCAAGGAACGGGGTATTTTTATCCTGCAACCATTTTGCTGGATGTGCCTGTTGACTCGCCAGCCTTTCAGGAAGAGCTGTTTGGTCCCGTTATTTGTATTATTGTGGCTGAAGATGAAGCTGATGCGCTGCGTCTTGCAAACCAAACTCAATTTGGTTTGGCAGCAGCCATTTTTACACAAGACCTGCAAAAAGGTGAGCGGATTGCCCGTGAGGTTCTTGAGGCAGGAACTTGTGCTGTGAATACCTTGGTTGCTTCAGATCCACGGCTGCCCTTTGGTGGTATTAAACAATCAGGGTATGGACGTGAGCTGTCTATTGAAGGAATGCGTGAATTTGCTAATGTTAAAACGGTCATAGTGTCGTAGACCCTTACGCGGTCTGGCGCACCCCTTATGGGTAAAACGCCAAGCCTGATTTTTTTAACATTCCGCGTACAAATCATAATAATTACTAGCAGTAACAGTCACTTCCGCAAAAGATCCCACCGTAAGACCTGTTGTTGGTTTTATAAGCACCTGACCATCTATTTCTGGAGCATCACTCTTGCTGCGCGCTATAACTTGTTCGGGAGTTATTGCATCAATGAGCACTGTTTGCCTGCTGCCAATTTTCTTTGCCAATTTATTACGACTGATTTCAGCCTGCACTTGCATGAAGCGATGGTAGCGTTCTTCTTTTATGTTCTCGGGTACAGGATTGGCCAGTTCATTAGCTCGAGCACCGTCAACCGGTGAGTATTTAAAGCAGCCTACTCGATCTAATTGGGCTGTTTCTAGAAAAGCCAACAGCTCTGCAAATTCGGCTTCAGTTTCTCCAGGAAAACCAACGATAAAGGTAGAGCGTAAGGTAATGTCAGGACAAACTTCTCTCCAGCTCGTGATGCGCTGCAAGGTGTTTTCACTGCTGGCTGGTCTTTTCATGGCTTTTAGAATGCGTGAGTTGGCGTGTTGTAAGGGTATGTCTAAGTAAGGCAGAATTAGATGGTCGCGCATTAAGGGGATTATTTCATCAACATGCGGGTAGGGGTAAACATAATGCAGACGAACCCAAATGCCCAACTCGCCCAATTGCTCACACAATTCATAAAAGCGTGTTTTGATGGTCTTACCTTGCCATTCTATGGGTTGATAACGGGTGTCAATTCCATAGGCACTGGTGTCTTGAGAGATAACCAGAAGTTCTTTCACACCAGCCTCTTTTAATTTTTTAGCTTCGCTAAGTACTTGCGTCATGGAGTAGCTTTGTAATTTGCCACGCATGCTTGGAATAATACAGAAAGTACATTTTTGGTTGCAACCTTCCGATATTTTTAAATAGGCATAATGACGCGGTGTGAGTTTAATGCCTTGGGGTGGAATCAGTTGCACAAAGGGATCGCTGGGGGGAGGAAGATGCTCATGCACCGCCTTGATGACTTCTTCATAAGCGTGCGCGCCACTGATATGGAGCACATCAGGGCAGGCCTCTTTTATAAGGTCGGCCTTTGCACCCAAACAACCGGTGACAATGACCCGACCATTTTCAGCCATGGCCTCTTTAATGGTATCTAAGGATTCTTTGACCGCACTGTCAATAAATCCACAGGTATTAATGACGACAACTCCAGCATCTTGGTAAGAGGATACCAACTCATAACCTTGAGCGCGAAGTTGAGTAATGATTCTTTCTGAATCGACTAACGCCTTAGGGCACCCTAGACTAACAAAGCCTACCTTATGATTCATAAACTCTAACTGTTAAAAAAAGGAGCTAATTATAGCGCCTTTTAGGTAAGATTGTCGAGGTTCTTTTGAGCTAAAATTTTCAGCCAGGGCAGCTGTGGCAAAGATCGGTATGGATTTCATCTGGCTTTAGTCAAAGCGCAGTATAACCATTAGCAACCGTCCCATAATCCTGTATTTTGAAATTAAACCGCCAAGCCAGCAATGGCACACTCAATAAGGCGCCTAACAACATCCCCCACCATAGGCCAACCCCGCCAAAATTGAAATGGGTGGCAAGACTATAACCAAGGGGTAATGCTATCCCCCAAAAACTTAAAATAGAAATAAATAACGTAAAACGGGTGTCTTTTAATGCACGTAATGCGCCAAAAAACGCAATGCGCATGGCTTCAAAAATTTGAAATAATGCGCAAATTGACAAAAAGCTGGTGGCAAATTGGATAATTTCCGCATTTTTTGATTGCTTGACATCAAAGTCCGTAGAGATAATTAATGTAGGAAAAAACCAAAAAAAGAGGGCAGCAATGCTCATAACCAGACCTGATAGAAAAACGCCAGTAAAGCCAGCTGCTCTGGCTGCTTGAATATCGTTGGCTCCCAATAGATGTCCCATGCGCACTGTTACTGCTTGTGCAATTGAGAAGATAATGGCAATCAGCAGGCCATTATATTGCATGACGATTTGATTGGCCGCGAGTACTTTCGCACCGAAGGTCCCCATAAATAAAGTTAAAGCAAAGAAAAATCCAACTTCAATGCAGTACATAAAGCCCATGGGCGTGCCGATTCGTAGTAGTTCGGTCAGGTGTGATAATTGAGCCCATTGGGTGAGTTGACCAAAATAACATTGGTATTTTGTACGCGTCATAATAAAAATAATAATACTGATGGCAGTTATCCAGGAACTAATACTCATTCCCCAACCCGCACCGCTGATCCCCATGGCTGGAAAACCACCCACACCAAAGATCAGTAAAAAACTTAAGATGATACTGAGCGTTACTTCGAATAAAGTTGACAGGAGAATAATGCGCATGTGCCCCAATCCCATGATGACTTCGAGCAATGCCATCAGGACAAATTTAGGTACAAGACCCCAAGCCCAAGCATGCAAATAGGATTTGGCCAGCAATACGATGGTTTCATTCTGTCCCAGCAACAACAGTATGGGGGCAATATTCCAAAATAATAAGAGGGTAGGTATGGTTAATAGAAGTGCCAACCAAAGCCCATTATGAGCAATTAAAGCAATAGCGGATTTATTATTGGCGCCATGTTGATGTGCTACCAAAATGTTAATCGAGCTTAATATGCCAAAAATAATGACAATAATCGTACCCGCAAGCCAGCTGGCTAATGCCCCGGCGGCGAGAATATCCGGGCCTAGCCTTGCCAGAAATAATGTTTCAAAAAAGAAGATGGCAGAGCCCAGTAGCCCCGTCATGCACAGAGGAATGGCCAATTTTAATAAAGGATAAAAATTGTTTTTTAATGAGTTCATGTTTTCTAAATCTGTCGTAATATATTTAAAAATGCATCGGCTGAATTTTCTCCAACGGTTCTTAGATTATCTAGTTGCTCGCCCTGTGCATTGAAAAATACAAAGGTCGGTGGTGCAATGACATGATAATAACTTAATATTTTTTTATCTTGCACATTATTGGCGGTAACATCAATTTTTATGATTGCAACATGACTTAAAGCTTGCACTACTCGCGGGTCTTTAAACGTTGTAGCTTCCATGACAGTACAAGATGCACACCAGTCCGCATAAAAATCAAGCATTACTGGTTTGCCACGAGCCTTGGCTATGGCTTGCTGTATCTGCTGCAACGTTTGCACTGATTGAGGAACCGGCGCTGAAGCTTGCGCGCTTGCAGCTTGCAAATTGAGCAGTGGTTGTAAGGGATTGGTTGTTCCCATGCTGGTTCCTATCAATATTAATAAACCATAGCCCAGTAACATAATGCCTATTCCCTGGCAGAATTTTTCTTGGTTGCTTTGTGAGTGGGTCAGCGCACCGGCATAAATGCCAGAAAAAATCAGCAGACTGGCCCAACAGCCCATAATGATGCTTGCAGGTAAAATACGCGTCATTAAATAAATGGCAATGCCGATTAACAGAATGCCAAAAAAGGCTTTGACAACATTCATCCAACTGCCTGCCCCTGGCAGCCATTTTCCCGCTGAGGTGCCGATAAGCAGTAGTGGGGTTCCCATGCCTAAACTTAAGGTAAATAAAGTAAGACTGCCTAAAACAATATTACCGCTTTGAGCGATATAGGTGAGTACCCCAATTAATGGCGCAGTCACACAAGGCGATAAGATAAGCGTAGACAAACAACCCATGATGGCTGCACCTACATAGTGACCGCCTCTTTGATTGCGGCTTGAACCGGCGATTTTTTTTTGCCAATACTCAGGCAGTTTGAATTCATAAAAGCCAAACATGGACAGAGCAAGCAGAATAAAGACCAGACTAAACAAACTGATGGCCCAAGGTGATTGCATGCTGATTTGTAAATTCGCACCCAATAAGGCAACTACCGCGCCAACGGCCGCGTAAGTAACGGACATGCTTAGCACGTAGCTGCAAGAGAGCAAGAATGCTTTTTTGGTCGTAATTGCCTGGCCATGACCTATAATAATGCCAGATAAGACAGGGACCATGGGTAAAATGCAGGGGGTAAAGGACAGCAATAGACCTAAACCATAAAAAATAAGTAAGATCATTGCCCCGTTGTGCTCGGTAAATATTAAGCCTATTTTATTGTTGGCTGTGGTGTTGGTCGTGCTTGATTTGTTGGTTGCTTCTTCTACAGTCACTAGAGCTAAGGCATGTGCTTTGTCAATGGTTAATTTAATTTGTTTGTCTTCTGGAGGGTAGCAAAACCCATCGTCTGCACATCCTTGATAATGTAAATTAACCAGGGCTTCTCCAGGTTTATCGCCTAAGATTCCGACCGGAATGGTCAGCTCGTTTCTATAGACTGTATAACTGTGATGTTGCGTGTCGGTTTTTTTTAGAGTGGCTGGCATGCGTAGTGGCCCTAATTGCACATTGCTATTAGGCTGTGGTGTTAATTTGATGCGTTCACTGTAAAGAAAATACCCCGGTTTAATTTGCCAATTGACGGTAAAAGTATTGGGATCTATTTTTTTTACATTTAATTGAAATACTTCTTGCGCAGGAAGTGGTGTCGCATGCGCCAGAAAAGGCATCAGGCAATAAAGTATTACTAGGAGCCAGGTTTTCATGTTGTTGCCCTGAGGGTGTTGGTGCTTCTTCCTATTATATATCATGAAGCTGCATAGTGCATTTAAATGAAAGCCTTAGTACGCGACAACAGGTTGGCTAGGCTCGTAAAAATATTTTTTGCATTAGCCCTTGAAAGTCAGCTTATTAACCCCATATCTCAGTCATCGGTATTGTTTATTTATTGAAGTGTGCAATACCTCTAAGTCAGAGACCAATCTGAAAATCAATTAAATCAGGAGATAGAAGTATGAAAATTCGTCCTTTACACGACCGCGTTGTTGTTCGTCGTTTGGAAGAAGAGCGAACCACTGCTGGTGGTATCGTGATTCCAGACAGTGCTACTGAAAAGCCAATGCGTGGTGAAATCATCGCTGTAGGCGCTGGTAAAATATTGGATAATGGCGATGTACGTGCTTTAGCTGTAAAAATAGGCGACGTTGTCTTATTTGGTAAATATTCTGGTACAGAAGTTAAAGTTGATGGCAAAGAATTAGTTGTGATGCGCGAAGACGACATCATGGGTGTAATTGAGAAGTAATTTAATCTTTTTAGGAGATAAATAGAATGGCTAAAGATTTACGTTTTGGTGACAATGCGCGCCTGGAAATGCTAGCTGGTGTTAATGCCTTAGCAGACGCTGTGCAAGTAACTATGGGCCCACTTGGTCGTAATGTGGTATTAGAAAGTTCTTATGGTGCACCTAGAGTGACCAAAGACGGTGTTTCTGTTGCTAAAGAAATTCAATTTGACCGTCCTTTCATGAACATGGGCGCACAAATGGTTAAGGAAGTTGCTTCTAAAACTTCTGATACTGCTGGTGACGGTACTACTACAGCTACTGTATTAGCACGTTCTATTCTAGTTGAAGGTAATAAAGCAGTTGCTGCTGGTATGAATCCTATGGATTTGAAACGCGGTATAGATAAAGCTGTTATTGCCGTAACTAAAGAATTACAAGCAATGTCTAAGCCTTGCAAAGACACAAAAGCGATCGCACAAGTAGGTACTATCTCTGCTAATGCTGATGAAGCAATTGGTTCTATCATTGCTGAAGCGATGGAAAAAGTAGGTAAAGAAGGTGTTATTACTGTTGAAGACGGTAATGGCCTGGAAAATGAATTGTCTGTTGTTGAAGGCATGCAGTTTGACCGTGGTTATATTTCGCCTTATTTTATCAACAACCAACAAAACATGACTTGCGAGCTTGAGCAACCATTCATTCTTTTAGTTGACAAAAAAATATCAAGTATTCGTGATATGTTGTCTGTATTGGAAGGTGTTGCAAAATCTGGCCGTCCTTTGCTTATCATTTCAGAAGATGTTGAAGGCGAAGCTTTAGCAACTCTGGTTGTTAATAACATGCGTGGTATAGTTAAAGTATGTGCAGTTAAAGCACCTGGCTTTGGCGATCGTCGTAAAGCAATGTTACAAGACATTTCTATTTTAACCAGCGGTCAAGTTATTTCTGAAGAAATTGGCAAGAGCTTAGAAGCTGCTACTTTAGAAGATCTGGGTTCTGCAAAACGTGTTGTTGTTACTAAAGAAAACACCACCATTATTGATGGCGAAGGTAAAGCGACTGAAATTAATGCCCGTATTACGCAAATTCGTGCACAAATGGAAGAAACTACTTCTGATTACGATCGTGAAAAATTACAAGAGCGCGTTGCTAAATTAGCAGGCGGTGTTGCCGTAATTAAAGTAGGTGCTGCTACCGAAGTAGAAATGAAAGAGAAAAAAGCCCGTGTAGAAGATGCCATGCATGCTACTCGCGCAGCTGTAGAAGAAGGTATTGTTGCTGGTGGTGGTGTTGCTCTGATTCGTGCTCAAAAAGTATTGGATGTTTTAAAGGGTGACAACGACGATCAAAACATGGGTATCAATATTCTGCGTCGTGCTATCGAAGCGCCAATGCGTCAAATCATTGCCAATGCTGGTTACGAAGCTTCTGTTGTTGTTAATAAAGTAGCTGAAAACAAAGGCAACTACGGTTTCAACGCAGCAACTGGTGAATACGGTGATATGGTTGAAATGGGTATTTTGGATCCAACTAAAGTAACTCGTATGGCATTACAAAATGCAGCTTCTGTTGCCAGTTTGATGTTGACTACTGAGTGCATGATTGCTGAATTACCTAAGAAAGATGAAGGTGCTGGCGCTGGTGATATGGGCGGCATGGGTGGTATGGGCGGTATGGGTGGCATGGGCGGTATGATGTAAGCCTGTTGCTCCATTAAGTCTTTAAAACCCGCCTTCAGGCGGGTTTTTTTTTATTCAAATTATTGTCTTACTAGCCGCACATTTAGGCCTGCAAAGGTACTGGTTTTTGTCGATCTATAGGGATTAATGTCCAGCCCGCCGCGACGGGTATAGCGTCCGTAGACGGTTAAGGATTCCGGTTGGCAACAACGCATAATATCTACAAAGATCCGCTCAATACACTGCTCATGAAATTCATTATGGTTGCGAAAAGAAATAAGGTATTTTAACAGTCCTTCATGATTGATCTGTTTGCCCTTATAAGCAATTTGCACACTGCCCCAGTCTGGTTGGTTGGTCACCAAACAATTGGATTTTAATAAATCTGAATACAGTACTTCTTCAACGGGCCCATCACCCACAGTTAGAAAATCAGGATTAACCAAGTACACCGAACAGGTAATATCCAAATCATCAAGACAAATGCCTGTAAAGGCTGCTTGTAATGAGGGATTTTGTATTTGTCTTAAAGGATAAAGATGCACCAAAACATCACCTTGGATGCATGCGCCCAGATCAGCCTCCACCGTGTTCTTAACCTGCGTGATGCTGTCAAATACCGTATTATTGAATGAATTAAAATAAAGCTTCAACGATTTGGATTCAATCAAGTAAGGTGAATCACAGCCATAGACTATTTCAGCCACGGCAACCACCGGTTTGCCTTTTTCATTGAGCCAAGACACTTCATAATGATTCCAGCAATCAAAGCCTGTAAAAGGCAAGTGCTTGGGATCGATACCCAGTTGTTCTCGTTTTTCTAGACGTGAAATGGGGTAGAGTCGATTAGGGTTATAGCTTGAGTCATAATCTGATTGTTGTCCTAATTCTAACTGGTTGAATGGCAATTTGCTCATGTGATTTTGGTATCCTTGTGATGCTCGAACTGATTCGATACACTGGGTATATAGGGTTTCATGCATCTTTTCCCAAATTCAAAGTCCAATGCGAGATAAATTTATGTCAATGAAGTCAATGTTACTTGATACAAACGGCTATATTATCGTAAAAAACGTGCTTTCCCAAGAGGTGCTTGAACTTGTATCTGCTTATGCTCAATTTAGAGCAAGCACCCATTCTAAGATAAGAAAAGGCAAGGATCCCTTGGCCTATATTCATAGAGAATATGGCGATGCATTAATGGACATGCTTCTTGAAAAACTAAGACCGCAGGTAGAGCAAGCAACCGGCCTTGAGCTCTGGCCTACACTGTCTTTTTATTATACCTATAAAAATGGCAACCAATTATTAGCGCACAAAGACAGGAACTCTTGTCAAATTGTTGCAGGCTTGTGTATCGGTGCCGACAACGAGTTTATAAAAAGTAAGGGCGGTTGGCCATTATTCATCAAGCACCAGGGGACATCCATACCTATAGTCCTTGATTATGGCGACATGCTTGTTTTTAAAGGTCATGAAACCGAGCATTGGCGCGAGCCTTTTACTGGCGATTGGTTTGTGTCAGCCATTTTTGGTTATGTGGAAAAAAATGGCCCCTTTGCTTTTCAAAAATACGATCAAAGAAAAATGCTGGGCAAGCCGCATGTAGGCATGTTTAATTGGTTGTATGGTTGTGTGAAGAACCGCATCAGCAATAAGCTCAAAAATCATACATCTTCAGACTAATTGGAAGGAGCTGCCCCATCGGCTTAACTCGAGTGCCGGTTTAGATGGCTACTACTTCCTTATTGGTTGTGCCAGTATGCTGAAGAATGCCAGTTTTTTTTCTTGAATGCCCATGCTAATATTTATTATTACTCTTTGAAATCATTATCGAATAAGAATGAACCCAGTATCTGTCTTTGAATATAGAGCCCTTGCAAAAAGCAAGCTTCCAAATGCAATTTTTGACTATATCGATGGTGGGGCTTGTGATGAGATTACCAAACGCAATAATCGAGATGCTTTTGATGCTATTCACCTAAGGCCACTGTGCTTAAGGGATGTTTCTTCTGTCGATCCTAGTATCACCCTAATACATCATGCTTTTTCCTCCCCCATACTGGTTGCTCCAACTGCGTTCCATCAATTAGTAGATAAACAAGGGGAGATTAGTACTGCTAAGGCAGCCAAATCCTGTGGGATCCCTATGGTTGTAAGCACCATGTCTAATCTATCGCTTGAAGATATAGCTGCGGATTCTTTAAATGACAATCTGTGGTTGCAGTTGTATGTTTTTAAAAATAGATCTCTAACTGAAGAGTTGATTCATCGGGCCGAAAAAGCGAATTACAAGGCAATTATGATAACTGTTGGGAATGCAATTCCCGGAAAAAGAGAGCGGGATTTGCGCAATCAATTTACATTGCCCCCAGAATTATCTATTGGTAATTTTAAAAATATGAACAGCAATCAAGCCATGAATAATTTCATCGCTGATGTATTTGATCCATCCTTAACTTGGCACGATATTGAATGGGTGCTATCCATCACTAAATTGCCGGTTATTTTAAAAGGGATTATGAATCCATCCGATGCTGATAAGGCTTGTCAATTGGATGTTTCAGGAATTGTTGTATCAAATCACGGTGGTCGACAACTAGATACAAGTGAAGCGACGATTTTAGCCTTACCTGATATTGTAAATACAGTTGCTGGACGCACCTCTGTACTATTAGATGGTGGCATTCAGCGAGGTACAGACATTTTTAAAGCCATTGCTTTAGGTGCCGATGCTGTTTTGTTAGGTAGACCCATACTCTGGGCATTGGCTGTAAATGGCATGGTCGAGGTTGAGAACTTATTAATGATGTTGAAAAATGAGTTTGAAATGGTAATGAAATTAAGTGGCTGTCTTACTGTACAAGACATTAAGAGTTTCACTAACTGTCTTAGTCATCCGGTCTTAAAACCATTAAAAAACCTATGAAAAATAAAGGAATAAAACAAGAGCAACTTGGTGTCTATACAAGTGGTTTAGAGTCGAGGCGGGAAGCTGTTATCAGCTCCCATTTTATGCATAATCTGAATTTGAATTTGAATTTTAACTTGTATACCCTCGAAGAATTTTCTAAAAAAACTTTAATCATCAATTCCCAATTAATTATTGATATTTTGCTTCCAGCTCTTTTGGATGCATCTCATCAATTTATTCTGGAACGTGTGGTTGCTGCAAAAGTACGGGCAAAAGCTAATTTTAAAAATTATGGATTGTCGTTTGATAAAGACATAGGGTGTGCAGAAGTAATTACTGAAGTGATGTTTGATCGACAGTTTTTAAAAGGTTCACAATCAAATTGTTCACGTTTAAATTTAGTTAAAAAAATTAGGGAGCTGGTCAATAACAAAAGACCTATAAAGATGGTTGTTCCTGCTTTGCCCTATAAGTCCTCTTCACCGCTTAAATCCAGAGGGACTATGCCGGATTTATCTGAAGTGAATTTTTTACTGAGTTTGTATGAAATTGCTAAAACTATTGATTCTATTTATTGTCATGAATTAGGACATGCTAGTGAATCAATGGCCTTATTTACGGTTATTAGTGATGGCCGTCGTTTTAATCATTTTTTAAATGAAGCGGATGAATTAATCGATAATTATCAAAAGCAGTTATGTTGGTGGATAAATACCTTACAGTTTTCAAATTATGTGCAACTTCTTGATTATAAAAATGTCGTGTCTAGTTTATTACCAGAAAAAATGCAGCTAGAAAAAATAAAGATAAGACAGAATGTGCGTGAATTTTATATGGGACTCATACTTCCATTATTGAATCCTTATAATATGATTCAGACCATGAACAAAACCATTGACTTAGATCCGGACCCTGAATTATGTCATCCTGAAGGAAGATTTATACCTTTATTCAAGTCAATAATTTACATAGTGAACTACCCAATACTTTTAAATTATACCAAATTGCATAAAAAAAGTTACGCATGCCTGTATAGGGAGCTTACCAGGCATCTGTTTGAGCCTTACACCGATTTAATTGAAAATGATTTTGCATTAATTGAGCAGATGATCTCAGAACCTCAGCGAAAAGACCAGCCAACACAAGAACAGTTATTTGAGTATTTACGCCAATCCATGCTACGCGAAGCGTGGAATGCTACTATTGATTATTTGGCTGAAATCAGAAGCGATAGAGACTTAGCCCAAGAGCCAATCACTGCCTGTTTACCTGATCATATCCGTTGGACAATACACGCAAAGCCAGGGCAGTTGGCTATATTAACCACAACAGCCTTTGGTGATCCAGTTCAACCATGGCATGGCGCGGGGGTATTTAAGTTAACTAAAAATAATAAAATAAAATTATATACACTGCCTATATTGTCATTGGAAGGTTTGGGTGCGATTCCAGTAATGACTGGCCTTCAAGAGGAGAGCGGTCTAATAAAAAATCAGCCCTTGTTTTACATACACCCGGATATAACCTTTGAAAATAGTGCCGATCTATTTAAGCAAATAAAGCAAAGTATTACGCGCAAAAGAAAACTGTAATGTTATATTAGATAACATCATTTATTCGTAAAAAACGCCTTATTTTACCCGATTCAGGGCGATCAATGTTTGCAACTTCAATGATGTTAATTATCGGTTGTAATAAACCAAGTTTGTATAAATGGGTGCAAATAGTATTTTGTAACCTGGGCTTATCTACAAAACCGGTACTGACTATTTTAATATCAGCACCATACTTAGTCTGTATGACTTGATATTCTTGAATGTTTTTTTCGTGTAATAAGGGTGTTACAAAAACCAAATGGTGTATGAAAATGGTATTAGAATAGGTAAAGTCGTATTCAGGCCGACCCTCAGGTTCAGCAATAAGCTGGTGTTCTATTCCGCATGGACAAGTTTTATCTAAAAACATCAACTGATCGTTCAGCTCGTAGCGAATTAGTGGGAGTGTGTAATTATACAGATTTGTTAAATATATCTTGTTAGACAAAACACCCTTGCCAAGTGGATTGTTCCATTTATCAATGAGTTCAACGATACAGGCATCATCATTTAAATGCATCTCACTGCTGTCAGCATGGCAATTTCTTCCAAATAAGCCTTCTGATGAACCATACCTATTAAACAGAGCCGAATTAGGCCATGTTTTTTTTATTAGGGCTCGTATTGGTTTATAAAGTGGCTCTGCTCCTACACTAATGACTTTAGGTTGTATGGTCAGTCGTCCTTTTTGAGCTTCTTTGCATAATTTTTGAATAGTAGAAGGAATACCGCTTAATACATCTGCTTGTACTTCATTAAGACCACTAATAATTTGATCCATTGGTAAAGTAATTGGAAAATAGAAATTTTTCAGATGATTAAATGTGTATGATTTTGCAACAGAATACACCCCATAGACGGTATTGGATACTACTATCATTGCCGTGGTCCGTATCTTAGTTCCATCTAGCAATAGAGCTGAACGATCCTGATTATAATACTTATATCGCGCAGTATAGGTGGTGAATTTATTCCATTCATCCCAATTATAGATATAAATACCACGCGTTCCACTGGATCCACTTGTCGACAACACGTGGTACTCATTAAGTAAATGCAGCGTGTCACCATCATGTGCCATTTTCCTAATATGTGTTTCAACCAACTTTAGGGTCAGCCTCTTATCGGTGACAATTGCATCCCAATGTTCCATCAAAGTTGTTTTATTCAGTACCGGAAGTTCTTGCAATCTTTCTTCAGTAAAATGTTTAATGTTAATGTGAGCTAATTTTTTTTTATACCAAGGAGAGTTTGATTTTGCATGCAATAATAAGGCTCTTAATCGCTCATTCCGCATCGCTTGGATGTGCTTTTTAGAATAAAATAAAGCATTATAGTGCTCATGATAACCATCTATAAAATCGCGTGTTTGTCGAGCAGCTAGTTCTTCGGCATTTGACAATTTGATGTTCCTGGTTATTGGCAGCCCACATATCATACTATACTGCGCAGAGAAGTTCATTGCTACTTAGAAACGTGACCGGCATAACAGGAAGTTATGCTGGTCACGTTCCTTTTAAAATAGACAAAAGCTATATTTTATATGCAATATCCGCGTACGGGACAAAAACACATGTGCTATGAATTGAACTCAATGAATGTGGAAAGTCGTCTTTACGATCAGGCAATCAGGCTTGAATAAAGGTAATGAGTTAACGGCGTAACGCATAGCCTTGATGCAGCGCAGCGTAATCAAGGCTACGCGCTGGTTTCGCTTCAACTTTTGCTGAAGAACCTTGGTCTTCAGGGGGTTTCTGCCATAGAATCTCTATGGCTTTGGTTTGTCATCATCATTAGTCAAATTATTTGCTGCAGATGCATGATCAACAGGTATCTTGAAAAAGATAGATTTGGCAGCGAACATTATCTTGTTTAGTACCCAAAAAGACGACGATAAGGTACTTGCCGTAGCTTCTGCTGGTCGTGCTTCCAGCATAGGAACCGAGTTGACCGGTGCTGCATCAGCAACGGCCTTTTTATCAACTTCAAATTGTAGTGCGCGTCGGTGCCGTTTTACTATGGTTTGTGCATGAAGCTTTGGGTCTGAGTGACTCACCAGCGCTTTCGGTTAGCCTGTGCGCCATCACCAGTTAATGGATTATTCTCGGCAAGTAGCACTAAGGAATGGGCAAAAATCATACAGTCTGCGCTTGCTATTATAGCATCACGGTTAGCCCGCGCGCCATCACCAGTTAATAGATTATTACTGGCAAGGATTATTAATGCATATGCAGCTTCTCCAGGGCTTCGACTCTTTAACACAACATTACGGTTAGCCCGCGCGCCATCACCAGTTAATAGATTATGACTGGCAAGGAGTATTAATGCATCTACAGCTTCTCCAAGGCTTCGACTCTTTAACACAACATCAAAGTTAACCTGTGCACCATCCCCTGTTAATAGCTTATTTTCGGCTAATTTTTTTGTTTCGACGCATAAAACACCAACATTTTGGTACATTAACACAGAATCTAGCCGGGCCTGTGTGCTATCACCAATTAATAAATTATTTTGGGCGAGTGTTCCCAAGACTTCTGCAATAGAAATAATCTCCCTGTGCCTTAAAACAGCATCAAAGTTAGCCTGCGCATTATCGCCTGTTAATAGATTATTTTGGGCAAGTACTTCTAATGCACTTATAACAGAGTGTGAGTCTGAATGTGAACGTAAATACAAA
>JBIODT010000006.1:0-30602 GCA_044445305.1 Legionellales bacterium
GAATTATTGTGTCTTTTTTAAATAATTTAATGCCAATAATAACAGTTATTAGACTGTAGCGTTTGGAGGTTATTACTATGAAAACTAAAACTGTAGAAAACTTCTGTTATGAGGGCCTTGGGTTTCCGATTGAACTTTCCCAAGTTGAGATGATTGAAATAAACGATGAATGGCATCCTAAAATAGATGTTAAAAAAGTTACTAATGCAGTCATAAATGTTCTTGCTTACCAAGAGGGGCGGTTAACAGGCAATCAAGTTAAATTTATTCGCAACTATTTTTCAATGACTTTAAGAGATTTCGGGGTAGAAGTTGCACATGAGACGCATGCTGCAGTTAATAAATGGGAAAAACATGGTAACCAAGTCACGTCTATGAATAATAATACGGAATGTATTATACGTTTGTATATTCTAGAACAGCTTCGTTCGGAAACGAAAGCTTTGGGTGATGATTTTTTCTCTAACTACCAAAAAGTGAAAGAATTTTTTAAATCGAAAAAAGGGGCGCCGGATCATATTCATCTTAAAAATTGCGCTTGATCCTGGGGCAGTAAATACCCGCTGCGGTAAACAAACAGCTTAACAAGTTGAGTGATGCATGCCTATATGGAAGAGCCGTGTAGTTCATGTCATCCCCAGGGTGTGGTAATAGGCAGCGTGCTGGGCTTAATTGGGGTGGTGCTGTACCTTGACTGTTGAAGCTCAAAGGCCAATACCAATTAGTTTTTATCGCGGAATATGATGCGTCCTTTTGACAAATCATAAGGTGTTAATTCAACTTTAACTTTATCACCAGTTAGAATTCTGATGTAATTTTTACGCATGCGACCAGAAATGTGGGCAGTAACTATGTGTCCATTTTCCAATTCAACACGAAACATGGTGTTGGGTAGTGTGTCTATAACTGTACCAGCCATTTCTATATGATCTTCTTTTGCCATAGGTCTCTCAATGATGTATCAAATTCATAAAGGTGAAATAGTGCACTAAAATAAGCAAAATGGCAATCTAAGTGTTAAAAAAACTTAATCCTTCTCAAGGGCAGTTGGACCATACTGCATGAGATTTTTTCATGCAGTATGGTCCAGTCGTCATCATTCATCCAAATATTTTTCAGCATCCAGTGCTGCCATGCAGCCAAAACCTGCTGAGGTCACTGCTTGTCTGTAAACATGGTCTGCTACGTCACCGCAGGCAAAGACACCGGGTATGGATGTGCTGGTGGCCATGCCTTCTAAGCCTGATTTAATGATAAGGTAGCCATTGTTCATTTGTAATTGATCATTAAAAAGTTGTGTATTCGGTGTGTGTCCAATGGCAATAAAAACACCATCTACTGTTAATTGTTCTACTTTATCAGTATCAACCAGGTTTCTTAGTGCAACCCCGGTTACTTTTTTATCATCGCCTAAGACTTCTTCTAAAGTATGGTTCCAAATTAATTTAATGTTGCCAGTGCGTGCTTTTTCAAATAATTTATCTTGCAGAATTTTTTCAGCACGCAGACTGTCGCGTCTGTGTACTAAAGTGACGGAAGAGGCAATGTTGGATAAGTAAAGGGCTTCCTCAACAGCAGTATTACCCCCGCCAATAACACAGACGGCTTTATTGCGAAAAAAGAAACCGTCACAGGTGGCACAAGCGGACACACCGCGACCTTGATAGGCTGTTTCTGACTCCAAGCCTAAATAACGTGCCGAAGCACCGGTGGCAATAATTAAGGCATCACAAGTGTAGCTGACACTGTCACCTTGTAATTTAAATGGTTTTTGTGCCAAATCCACTTTGATGATGTGATCAAAAATAATCTCCGTGTCGAAGCGTTCTGCATGCTTTTGCATCCGTTCCATAAGGGCGGGACCTTGTAATCCTTCTATGTCACCAGGCCAGTTATCTACTTCAGTGGTTGTTGTTAATTGACCTCCAGGCTGCATGCCTGTGATTAAAACAGGTTTAAGATTCGCTCTGGCAGCGTAGACCGCTGCAGTATACCCTGCTGGACCAGAGCCAAGTATGATTAAACGATGGTGATTGCTGGTGCTCATTGTTTCTGACTTCCTTCTATTTTGTGTTAATATGACAAATACTATGACAAATACGTAAACATTAAAATACCTATGGCAAAACTACACTCGGGCAAAGCGGCTGGATCCCTTAAAAAAACCAGGCCGGATTATATTATAAAACAGAAACGCCTCACTGAGGGTGGTTTTATATTGATTTTAACTGGAGCACTGTTTGTGCTGTTGTCTTTATTTACTTACCAACTTAGCGATCCAGGATGGTCTCATGCCTCACGCTCAGGGGCAAATATTCTTAATTCAGGAGGAACTGTGGGGGCTCATATAGCGGATGCTCTGTATTGGGTGTTTGGATACTTTGCTTATTTATTGCCTGTGGGTTTTGTGTATGTAGCCTGGGCTGTAGTAAAAGATTTTCACTCAGTTGAAGCAGTTGATAAATTCGTGCTGCTGTTACGCTCTGTAGGTTTGATGATGGTGCTGGTCGGCGGATGTGGTTTGTTAAGTTTGGAGGCACAACTGCAACCACTTGATTCCATTCACAGTGCTGGTGGCATTATCGGCAACTTTGTTGGTGCTGGCTGTTACCACCTGCTTAATTTACACGGGGCGACTTTGCTGTTGCTGGCTGTGCTTTTGGTTGGGATCACCTGGTTTACAGGTTTGTCTTGGCTAAGAGCCACTGAGTTAATAGGTATTTATACCTTGTTTGTGATCCATGTTGCTTATGCAGGTTTAAGAACAGTGTTGCACTTAAGTCATGCAGGCGTATCGCGTTACAAGTTGCGTGAAAAGAAACAAAATACCGAGCAACCTGAAGCAACATCGCATGTAAAAATATTCAAGCCCAAAAAAGAGCGCGAAAGGGCGAAAGCAAGCCCCATGTTGGTTGCAGTTGTAGAAGAACCTAAGATTATAAAGCCCGAAAAAGAGGCCAAGGAAGTTCGTGTACCCAAAGCAACGCCTACAGGCAGCTTGCCGGGTTTGGATTTATTGGACAAAGGGCAACCTGGTAAACCTATGGGTGGCTATACCCATCAGGAATTAGAAAATGTATCTCGTGACGTGGAGCAACATTTATTGGATTTTGGTATTCAAGCTGATGTAGTAGCCGTTCATCCAGGGCCTGTGGTTACCCGTTTTGAATTGCAATTAGCAGCGGGTATTAAGGTAAGCAAACTCACGGCTTTATCCAAAGATTTAGCACGATCGCTGTCGGTTATTTCTGTGCGTGTTGTCGAGGTCATTCCCGGTAAAACAGTGGTTGGACTGGAGTTGCCTAATAGCTCGCGTGCAGTGGTTCGTTTGTCCGATGTTTTATCTGCTGATGTGTATCAGCATGCTCATTCGCCAATTACCTTAGCCTTAGGTGTTGATATTGCAGGGCATCCTATGGTTGTGGATTTGGGTAAAATGCCCCATCTTTTAGTCGCAGGAACTACTGGTTCTGGTAAATCAGTGGGTATTAATGCAATGATATTAAGTATCTTGTTTAAAGCAACTCCTGAACAAGTACGTTTGATAATGATCGATCCTAAAATGCTAGAGCTGTCTGTTTATGATGGCATCCCGCATTTATTAACCCCCGTTGTGACCGATATGAAAGAAGCAGCCAGCGCTTTGCGTTGGTGTGTTGAGGAGATGGAGCGTCGTTATAAGTTGATGTCTGCTTTGGGTGTTAGAAATTTAGCCGGTTACAATGCTAAAGTAGCTGAAGGCATAGCCAATGGTGAGCCCTTAGCCAACCCCCTATGGAAGCCAATTGACTCTATGGATGTAACTGCACCTCAATTAGCCGCATTGCCTTTTGTGGTTGTTGTCATTGATGAGCTTGCTGATATGATGATGGTTGTTGGTAAGAAAGTAGAGCAGCTCATTGCCCGCATTGCCCAAAAAGCCAGAGCCGCTGGTATTCATATGATACTCGCAACTCAAAGACCTTCTGTTGATGTGTTGACCGGTTTGATTAAGTCAAACATTCCAACACGTATGTCTTTCCAGGTGTCATCAAAAATTGATTCACGAACCATTCTTGATCAACAGGGTGCTGAACAGTTACTTGGACATGGGGATATGTTGTATCTGGCTCCAGGAAGTGGAGCGCCTCTACGTGTGCATGGTGCTTTTGTGGATGATAAGGAAGTGCATCGAATTGCCGATGATTGGCGGGCTCGCGGAGAGCCTGATTACATAGATGAAATCTTAAAGTTCAGCTCTGACAATGAAGGTGGCGATGAAGGCGGGCAGGCTACTGAAGATGAAGATCCCCTCTATGATCAGGCGGTAGAATTTGTTGTGCAAACCCGTAAAGCAAGTATTTCCTCCGTGCAAAGACGGTTAAAAATTGGTTACAACCGAGCGGCAAGAATAGTTGAAGAAATGGAACGCACAGGGATAGTGGGACCATTAGATGGTGGCTATAGAGATGTCTTAATCACATCAATTACAGAGGGCTAATGATGAATAAAATTGCCATAGCAGTACTTTGTTGTTTTTGCAGCATGGCTTTTAGCCAAGTTCCTGCTGAATTAGTACAAACCAAGCTTAATGCCATTCGTTCAATGACGGCTTCATTCAAGCAAACGGTCAAAGCAAAACAACGTGTGGTGTCACATTCATCGGGAACCATGGCCTTGCAAAGACCAGGTCGTTTTCGTTGGCAAACCTTAGAGCCTATGGCACAACTGGTAGTTGCTGACGGCCAGAAAATGTGGGTCTATGATGTTGAACTGGAGCAGGTTACGGTACAAACCCAGGAAAAAGGCGTGGGTGGGACTGCTGCCTTATTTTTAAGTGGTTATAACGATACGGTAACTGCTGATTTTGATGTGACTCAGAGACAGCAGGGAAAGGTGCTGGTTTTTGATTTAAAGTCAAAATCATCTAAAGCCAATTTTCAGCGTGTTACTTTAATGTTTACCCAAGATGCACTTACCGGTCTTGAATTGTATGATCAATTAGGACAAACCACTTTGGTGAAATTAACCCAAATTAAATCCAACCCTAAATTAGATGCAAAACTGTTTCAGTTTAAGCCTCCTAAAGGGGTTGATGTAGTACAGCAATGAGTTTGTTTCAAACTGAGCCCATTCCTCCCTTAGCGGAGTTATTAAGACCGCAGCATCTTGATGAGGTGATAGGGCAGGATCATTTGTTGGGTGAAGGCAAGCCACTGCGACTGAGTTTTCTTGGAGGGAAACTTCACTCCATGATTCTTTGGGGGCCGCCAGGGGTTGGAAAAACCACTATTGCACGCTTAACTGCACACGCTTTTGATTGCGAATGGATGGCCTTGTCTGCCGTTTTTTCTGGAGTTAAGGAGATACGAGCGGCGGTAGCTAAAGCGCAAGACTATTTAATGTTAGGCAAACAGACCATATTGTTTGTAGATGAAATTCATCGCTTTAATAAGGCGCAACAAGACGCTTTATTACCTTATGTGGAATCTGGTTTGGTGACTTTTATCGGTGCTACCACCGAAAATCCCTCATTTGAAGTGATTTCTGCTTTATTGTCTCGTGCTCAAGTCTATGTTTTGAAATCCTTAACTGATGAAGAACTCATGCTTTTGGCGCAAAGAGCGCAGCGCGAGGTTTTGTCTCACCTGCAATTTGATGCTGCGGCACTGGGTGTTGTTATTGCCTGTGCTGATGGGGATGCCAGACGCTTGCTTAATTTATTAGAGCAAATTCAAACAGCCTGTAGCGCACTGAATTTGTATCATGTGGACCAAGAGTTTGTACACAATGCCCTGGCGCAAAAAACAGCGCGTTTTGATAAAGGGGGTGATGTCTTTTACGATACCATTTCTGCCTTGCATAAATCAGTACGTGGATCGAATCCTGATGCAGCCTTATATTGGTTTTGTCGCATGTTAGATGGCGGTGTGGATCCGCATTATTTAGCGAGACGCATTGTTCGAATGTCTTGGGAAGACATTGGTTTGGCTGATCCAAAAGCCATGCAAATTGCCAATGATGCTGCCGCAACTTACGAGCGTTTAGGTTCCCCAGAAGGGGAGTTGGCTTTAGCGCAAGCGGTTATTTACCTTGCAGTAGCCGCTAAAAGTAACGCCGGTTATGTTGCATTTAATAAGGCCATGGCCTTTGTTAAAAAAGACCAACACAAAGACGTGCCCATTCATCTGCGTAACGCCCCAACCAAACTCATGAAAGAACTGGGGCATGGTCATGAGTACCGTTATGCTCATGACGAGGCACATGGCTACGCTGCGGGTGAGCAATACTTGCCTGATGGGATCAAAGATCCCAATTGGTATCAACCTGTGGCAAGAGGCTTGGAAACTAAAATAGCTGAAAAACTGGCATTTTTGAGAAAGTTAGACCAGGAAGTAAAGTAGGGCGCTTGCCTTAGGGCCTAAGCGCGTTACTTTCTTCTTTCATCTCAACAAGCGCTACTGATGCTGATGTTCTTGGAGGTAAGGCAGCATCCTCGCCAGATAAAATGGTATTAAAATCTAATAATAGGTTCATTTTCTGATGTAATTGTTCTAGCAGTGCTCTTGCTTCAGGCTGGTTTAGGTCTCCATCTGTTAATGATACCGGTATTAAGTGTTGCACTGTCTAACGATAGTGGCTCGGATAAGCTGATTTTACTGTTTAGCTCTTGCATATGGGTATGGTTTCGTTATACAACTATAAGTAGAGCACGATCCTAGGAAAGGATTTTCTATGAGCCGTATTTTAATTGTTGAAGATGATCAGGTATTGGGAGAGGCCTTGGCCGAAACCATGACTCTTGCTGGTCATACTTATTACACAGCTAAAGATGCTGTAGAAGCATTGGCCTATATTGAAGCGCACAATCCAGCCGTGGTTTTAACCGATATAAAAATGGGTCATTGTGGTGATGGCACCAAACTATTAGATGAGATTCAAAGAAGGCGACCTGGCTTACCAGTCATCTTGATGACGCCTCATGGTGCGGTTGAAGATGCTGTTACTGCGATACGGCATGGTGCTGTTGATTATTTACAAAAACCATTCAGCGCCCAACTCTTAACTGAGAAAATAAACCAATACATCAAAATAGAATCTGCAGATGATGCTGGCAATCCTGTGGCGCAAGATCCTAAAAGTCAGGCTTTATTAAGTATGGCTTTAAAAGTAGCTAAATCGGATGTTGGTGTCATGATAAGTGGTGAGAGTGGCACGGGCAAAGAAGTCTTGGCTCATTTTATTCACGATCATTCCCCACGCCAAAAGAAACCATTTATTGCCATTAATTGTGCTGCCATTCCAGAGCAAATGTTAGAAGCGACTTTATTTGGTTATGAAAAAGGTGCTTTTACAGGAGCTTATAAAGCCACTCCCGGAAAGTTTGAGCAAGCCCAAGGTGGCACTTTACTTTTGGATGAAGTGAGTGAAATGGCGTTGCATTTACAAGCCAAGTTATTGCGGGTGCTACAAGAGAAAGAGGTTGAGCGCATTGGCGCCACTAAAATGATAAGCTTGGATGTGCGTATTATTGCAACAACCAACAGACAACTTAAAGATGAAGTACAAGCAGGGCGTTTTAGAGAGGATTTGTTTTATAGACTTAATATTTTCCCACTCCAATGGCTCCCATTAAGAGAAAGGAAAAACGACATTATTCCTTTAGCAAACTACTTAATACGCAAATATTGTCATAACAAACCATTAGTTCCTGTTATTTCAAGTGCTGCAAAAAAACTAATAATGGCCTATCCTTGGCCAGGGAATGCGCGTGAACTTGATAACGTCATTCAAAGGGCTTTAGTCATGCAAGCACAAGGGACTATTGAGGCTGAGCATTTACAATTGTCATTAACTTCAACCTTGTCTCCTGAGACATCGGTTGCAGCAAGCAGTAAAAATTTACAAATTCATGAATTTGAATTAATCGAAAAAACTTTGTTGGAATATGAAGGTAACAGACAAAAAGTAGCTGCTCAATTGGGCGTAAGTGAACGAACCTTGCGATATAAATTGGCTAAAATGCGTGAAGAAGGATATGTTGTTTAGACTGATTAGCAAACACACATTTTCATGGAATCAGTTCTTTAAAAAGATGGGGCTGTTTGCTGCTGTCTTGATTATTTTATTGGCTGTTTTATCAGGCATATTCCGTTCCCTAACCCCATGGGCAAAACAATACAAAGGTGAGGTTGAGCATCATTTATCCATGCTTTTAGGCCAACAGGTCACTGTTAAAAGCTTAGAAACAGGTTGGTATTGGTTTCAACCCATACTGCAGTTATCAGATGTGACCGTGCACAACGGGCCTGATCAATCACTACAGTTAAATAAATTATTGGTAGGAATTAATTTATTTAAGTCGCTTTGGCAATGGCAGCTACAGCCAGGCATACTTTCTATTGATGACATTCATTTAATCTTAAGAGAAAAAGAAGGCCATTGGCACATTGATGGCATTTCCACTGGTGTTGTTGAGAGCAACAAGATAACGCCTGAAAAGACGCAGCAACTCTTAGTCTGGCTGGCAGGGCAAGAGCAGCTTGTTATCAAACATGTTTCAGCGCAGATTCATTTTGGTGAAGGGACATTAATTCCAATCAGTGGTCTTAATTTATCAATAGTTAATAGTGGTGGGTATTACAAGTTAAAAGGTGAGGCTAAGCTTGATCAAACCAATGCCTCTTCGTTTCAATTGGTTGGTGGTGTGCAATTTAATCCCTATCATCTTGAAAATACCAGAGGTCAAATTTATTTTTCAGCCAAGGATGTTGCGCCAGCCCAATGGCAAAATATAGTTCCAAAAATGTCACAACATTTGGAAGGTGGGAAGGGTGATATTGCTTTATGGCTTGATTTAAATAAAGGGACTGTTTCCTCATTGCAGGCGCAGCTGAAATTCAGGCGATTGGCCTGGCGTGATTTGGATAAGAACCACAGTCAAATCATTCAGTTTTTTGATGCCAATTTAGCTTGGACACTCAAAGATTTTGGTTGGCAATTTAAAGCAGATCATATTCAGTTGCGGGTAGGGGGTTATACCTGGCCTGAAAATCAATTATCAATTAAATTTAATAAGGTTCAGCAATCGTATAAGCTTTTTGTAAAATCAATCCTTATTGAATCCATATTATCAAATGAATTTCATTGGCCGCAAGCCATTCAAAAACTGGTGAATCTTAAGCCACAAGGCAGGTTAAGTAATACGCGGGTCTTGATTAAAGACCAGCAATTGCAAGCTCTTTTAACCCGATTTAATAAGCTCAGTTGGAATGCGACGGGCGCCATTCCCAAAGTAACCAATCTTTCAGGTGTGTTAAATTGGCAGCCGCAAGAAGGGCGTTTGGAGCTGGACTCTGAAAATACCTCTATAGCAACAGCAGGTTATCCCATACAGAACTTTACTCTTTTAAATGGTGCCATTGATTGGAAGGAGTTAAGTGATGGTTTTCGGGTTAGTCTGGATAGATTTGCTTTAAGTAAGGACGAGCTCACGCTTAGCGCACAAGGAGCTGTTGATCAAGTAACCCCTCATTCTATGGGGCATGTTCGACTTAATCTTGATTTTTCAGGGAAAAACATACAGCAATGGTTTGCTTTTATTCCCCCAGGTTATTTAAAACCGAAGTTAGATCACTGGATAAAAAAGGATCTGAAGCGGATTGCTGAGGCAAGCGGTAAGGTTGTTATCAATGGTTTGGCTAAGGATTTTCCTTTTGACAACAATACTGGTGATTTTTCTGTAATCAGCCATATCAGTGGCGGTGAGTTGTATATTAACTCAAAGTGGCAGCTTATTAGCGAGTTAGAAGGGTCTATAAGACATACCAAGCGAAATTTAGAGGTTGATTTAGTGCATGGGGATTTTCAGGGCGCGCCTTTGAAGCAAATGAATTTACGTATAGATGATATAGGCAAAGACAAGGAAACTTTATTAATTCATGGCATTGTGCATGCGCAGGCACAAAAAATGTTGGATTTTGTGATGGCTTCTCCCTTGCGTGCAAAATTATCTTTGTTAAAAAGCATGTCTATGGAAGGTTTGCTGTTATTAAATTTACATGTAGAGATCCCTTTGTATCCAGAAGACAACAGTGTTTGGGTCAAGGGGGATCTTCAGTTTAAAAACAATACTGTTTTGCTGAAGCATCAGGTGGGTGCGCTTCAATTTACAGACCTGTCCGGGGATCTTGATTTTAGCGAACAAGGGGTTAATAACAGCTCATTAATAGCAACTGCTTTTGGCCATCCACTGCAGATTAAGATTCAATCGGTCCAGTTACCCCAACACCATACTGTGGTTTTAATTAACGGGCTTTGTTCTATAGATGCCATTAAAAAACAATTTAATTGGCCTATGTTAGCCTTATTAAAAGGGACGTTTTTTATAGATACGGTATTAAAATTGACTGATGATCCCAATAATTTGGGCAGTATGAAGATATCTACACCATTACAAGGTTTGACTGTAAATTTACCAGCGCCTTTGGGCAAAAAAGATGAGACTAAAGTACCTCTGGACCTCACGCTTGATTTTAGTGCTAAGAAAGGCGTTCGTTTCCGGGCTAATTATGACCAACGCATCAGTTCGGATATGGTATTGCAAACGCATAACGAAGGGATGAGGATTCAATCAGGTCAAGTGAGATTAGGTGGTGCACCTGCAATGGATGAGCACAAACCCGGTTTGGCTGTAGTGGGGAAATTGGATGCTTTTCCTTTACAGGCGTGGAGTAAGGCGTTAGCGCAATTGACTTCAAAAAAAGGCAGCTGTGACGTAGCTAAAAGTATAAGAATAATCGATGTGACTTTGGACCGATTGACCTTCTTTAAGCAGCAATTCAATCAAATGTCTATTAAGGCAAAAATTTTGCCAAATAATGATTGGTCTTTTAACCTGAATCAAAAAAACATTGCTGGAGATTTAATTTATCATGCACCAACAAATACCTTGGCTGGTTCTACACTTAGTGGTTCTACATTAAGTGGAACGTTGAATCATTTGCATTTAGAACCATTAAAAACATCGGATCATGCTGCTGAATTTTCTTCCAATATCCATCCAGGACAAATTCCCAATCTGGATATGCGTATTGAGAATTTTTCAGTTGGTGCTTTAAAGATCGGCGATGTGACATTAAAAAGCCACTCAGATCAAGGTACGTTGTTTGTTGATTCTTGTCGCATAGATGCTCCGGTCTATCAGTTTAATATTCAGGGTGATTGGGCACAAAAAGGCACCATGAATAAAACGAAAATGCAGGTCAGGCTGCATGTAACTGATTTGGCAAAAAGCTTGTCACGCTGGGATATTATTCCGGTGGTTAATGCCAGCAAAGGCGATCTGGAATTTGAAGGCTCTTGGAATAATTCTCTGTTTGCTTTTTCATTGCCCTCTTTAAGTGGCGCCATGTCGTTACAGTTTAAAAATGGCGTCATTACGCATTTAAGTCCAGAAACAGAAGAAAAGCTCGGTCTGGGTAAGTTATTGAGTATCTTGAGCTTGCAAACCATACCCAGACGCTTGCAGTTGGATTTTAGTGATTTATCCAATCAAGGCTTTAGTTTTGATGTATTTAAAGGTACTTTTAATATTACTCAGGGAATTATGAGCACTCAAGACAGCTATCTTGATGGTCCAGTGGCTTATGCCAGCATGAAAGGGGATCTTAATTTAGTGAAGCGCATGTATGATTTGAATTTGAATATCTCTCCTCACATCATGGCGAGTTTGCCTATAGTTGCCACTATTGCTGGGGGACCTATTGTAGGACTTGCCGCCTGGGTTGCTAATAAAATAATCAATCAAAGCATGCAAAAAATAACCGCGTACAGCTATAAAGTTTCAGGACCATGGGATCAACCTATTGTGCAACAGCTGAGTATGGTTAAGAAAACGATGAAGAGGAAGGAATGAAGCATTTACATATTTTAGGATTAAGCGGTACTTTTATGAGCGCCTTGGCATTGCTTGCGCGCGATGCGGGTTATAAAGTGACTGGCAGTGATGCAAATTGCTACCCACCAATCAGTGATTTGCTGGCAGCCAAAGGGATAACCTGGACTGAAGGATACGATGATCCCAGCTTGGCATTAGAATCTGATTTGGTTGTTGTAGGCAATGCAATTAAAAGAGGCATGCCTGTATTAGAAGCAGTGCTTGAATCAGGAAAACCCTATACTTCAGGCCCTCAATGGCTTGCTGAAAATATTTTATGTCATTATCAAGTGATAGCAGTTGCTGGTACTCATGGTAAAACGACCACTACTTCTATGGTTGCCTGGATACTCCACCAGGCCGGATTGAATCCTGGTTTTTTAATAGGTGGTGTGGCTACTGATTTTAATACCAGCGCCCATCTGGGGAATGGCAAATGGTTTGTGATTGAAGCGGATGAATATGACAGCGCTTTTTTTGATAAACGACCTAAATTCATGCATTATCGACCCAAAGTTGCCATATTAAACAATTTAGAATTCGATCACGCGGATATTTATCCTGATTTAGCGGCCATTCAACAACAATTTCATTATTTGTTACGCACCATACCCGCTGGTGGTGTGGCTATTAAGCCTCGGGATGATAAGGCTCTGAATGAGACCTTGGCAAAGGGGGTTTACTCGAGGGTTGAGACGCTGGCTTTTTCTGGGGCCTCTGATTGGTCTGCTGAACTGCTGGAAGACAATGGTTCTGTTTTTAACGTACTGCATCTTGGCGAAAAAGTGGCAGAGGTTCATTGGTCGTTGATTGGCCGTTTTAATGTGGAAAATGGTTTGGCAGCGATAGTGGCAAGTGCCCATGCAGGCGTAGATCCAAAGATTTCTGCTCAAGCATTGGCACATTTTACCCCAGTGAAACGACGTTTGGAGGTTAAATCAAATCGACATGGCATTACTGTGTATGATGATTTTGCCCATCATCCCACTGCCATTAAGGGTACTGTAGAGGCATTAAAAACAAGCAAAAGACACCAACGTATTTTTGTCGTGATGGAGTTTGCGTCGTATACCATGCGCACGGGTGTTCATGTTGATGCCATGGCGCATGCTCTGGAGGCAGTTGATGGTGCTTATATTTTAGAGCCGCAAGATTTTGATCTGAAACAGGTAGCAGCCAGTTGGAATTTTTCTTATAAGCTATGCAAAAATAATGATGAAATAGTAAATGAGGTCACTGGTATTGTACGCGAAGGTGATGCTATTCTGGTTATGAGTAATAGGGATTTTAATGGCATTCATCAGCAATTAATAAATGCTTTAGATAAAGAGGTATGACAAACCCCTCATACACCTCGATCTCAAATGGCTATACCGCGCGTAGTATAACTACTCACTCCCATTGTCAGAATCTAATTGGTTCTGAGCACAGTTACATGAGGTTTTTTTAGGAAGTTGCACTTTAAATACTATTATTTAGGAGGAGTTTTTATGCCTTTGTCCCTACCTGAATTTTCCGAACTAAGAGTAAGTACGCTTAATTTGGACATGAGACTCTCTATTTTATTAGGGAGGTATACAATAGTTATTAATCCAGTGGTTAGCGCTGCTGCCGCTGCTTCTAATAGTGCAAGTAGCCTTGAGGTGTTACTAGAAAGAACCAGCCAAGTAGTCTTATGTGAAACCAAACGGGTTGGTCCGCGTGACGTTTTTAAAACATTAGTGGCTGAGTTAAAAAAAATACCCCCGGATAATGAAGAGCAAGTGAAGCAGGGTACATTGTTGTTGCTAGGTGCTTTACTGCATCGTTATTTCAGAATTCTTCAAGAGTATGATGGTTATAACAACTTTTCGTTTTGGTCCTCTTACAATCCTCTTAACAGTGTTTTATTGCAAGCAATAAGAGCCGCACTACAATTGGATCCTAAATTGGAGCTTGACGCTTTTAGGCAAGCTGATTTGAAACAGTTAGATGTTGTGACCATCGTGACTTCATTGGAAGTTTTTAAGAACAGTATGTTGTTGGCGGGTGAGAGCAAGACGCCTCGGTATATGAATTATCTTCATTTTGCTCAGGATGTCAATTTTAAAACTTACCTGCAGAATATTATTGCCCAGCATGTTGCTGTTGACAAGAAATCAGGTGATTCTTTGTTAAGTCAATTTGCGGCAATACGATTTATAGAATCCTTAGCAAAACATCTGGACTCAGAGTGTCTGTCGTTAGACAGGACCCTCGATGCCTGGTGTGATGGGTTGTTAAAAGATTACCCTGACTTTTCTAAATTGGATTCTGATGCGGTTGAAGCGCATATTAACAGTCATATTGGCTCGGAGTTATTAAAACGCTCCATTTTAGCATTATTAAATACAGATTATGTTCAAGATAAATTCTCTGAGCGCGATCATGCGTCATTTTTGTCGGCAATGAAGCAATGTTGTTATAATAAAGCAAGTTTTATTGTTTTTGGTGGCTATGCCTTATTATTGCAATCTGATGCTGTTCACGAGAATCTGAAGCATTGTATTTATCAAGCTTTAGGTTTTGGAGCAGATGCAATCGTGCTTACCGGGGAAGAGACGATTATGGGCATAACATGTCTTAAGCATTTATTAGAAACTGAGCCGAGCGTTGATTTGGATTGTCAATTTTTTGGTGGCAAAGGAAAGCTCCGTACGGAAATAAGTCAAATAGAAAAATCTATAGTTGGTGGGATTCAGCCCCAACTATCACCAGTCAATGAATAAAGGGTTGTTATGGAACCTATAATTGTAGCGCTTATTTGTGCAGCTGTTTTAGGGGTGGTGGTTACCATATTGGCATTCATCAGACAAATGCTACTCAGTAGAGATAAGAATTTGAATGATGAGGCACAAAAGGCATCAATAACCCAAGAGGCTGGTGAACTGGAAAAAATGCGGGATCAAATGCAAAGTAGCAAGCGTTTCGATACCCATCATAAAGTGATTGGTGCTAATAAGGATACAATTATTTATATAGGCAAAGAAATTGATGGTATTTTTCAAAAAAAACAACAGTTGATTGAACGTCATGCTCAACTTTCATTAAAAGAATCTGCGGTTGCTGCTGGCACCTACGATAAATTAAAGAAAGAACTGGATGATGAACTTGAATTTTATGATAAAGAATTGGAGTTGCTACAACAAAAAAGAGCTGCTTTATGGAATAACCATACCGACTTTCAAAAACACCTTATAAATCAGGAAAAAGCACGTAATAAAAGTCTGGATGCTGTTTATAAAAGTCATTCAGGTGTTTTGGAAAGGATCTATGTGCGTCATTCTGTTGACAGTGAGCGTGTTGCCCTACATAGCATTGATTCGGCGGCAGAGTCTTTTAAGTCAATGCTGTATGCACCATTGCAATTTTTAATGAATTACTTTAATCCTGTATCAGGTGTTGTACCAGGTATTGCAGCCGGTGTTGCAGCAGGTATTATGCCAGGTATTGCCTCAAGTGTTATTATTAATCAAGGCCTTGCACAAGCCCCTTCACAAGCCGCGGCCAGAAGAGATGTACCCAATACCAAACATGATATTTCTGACTCAGAAGTAGATGATGAGGAGGAACAGGATGATGCAAACAGTGACGATGAATCAAACCATGATCTCGATTTAGATCCGAGCATCAGAAACAGTCTGTAGCAGACGACATACAGCAGTAATGCTGCCAAAAAAGTCACAATGGTGACATTTGAACTTATTTAGCGTACACTCCATCGATTAGGTCCCATTTCTATCAATAGCGGCGCGTGTGAAGGTATTTTTGCGCGCTGTCATAGTGAGCGGATAATCAGGCTTTAATAAACGTAATAAACGTAATGAGCTAACTGCGTAGCGCGTAGCCTTGATGCAGCGCAGCGTAATCAAGGTGTTAACAATGTAACTGGAGCATGGAAACCTTGATTGCGCGCTGCATCAAGGCTACGCGATCCACCTAAAACTCAAGCTTAGTTAGCAGACCATCGGGAGTGTCGTAATGAAAAAATGCAGTTTATGGGTTATGGTTTTATGTTGTACTCTGGTAACGCCAGGATTTAGTTTAAATTTAGATTCATTGCTTCCTGATGAACGCAATACGGTAGAGGTAGTTCAAAAATCATCCGCAAAGGTTGTTTACGTTCATAGATTAGCCAAACCAACTTATCAAAAAATACAGGTCCAAGACGGCGCTGGCTCAGGGATTATTTGGGATGATAAAGGACATATAGTCACTAATTTTCATGTGGTTAAAGGTGCTGATCATTTAGCCATTACTTTTGGTACGCTGACCGTGCCGGCCAAAGTCATTGGCATAGAGCCTCGTAAAGACATTGCTGTATTAGAAGTGAAGTCACCGCAGGCTTTAGCCTATCTAAAAGCATACAAGCCATTTGATATTGTGCATTTGAGCGATCTCATGGTTGGCCAAAAAGCGATTGCCATTGGTAATCCCTTTGGATTGGATCACAGTTTAACCAAAGGGATTATTTCCGCATTGGGCAGGCAGGTGCCGGGAATTGGCGGTGTCACTATTCGTAATATGATTCAAACAGACACACCTATTAATCCTGGTAATTCCGGTGGTCCTCTTCTAAACAGCGCAGGTCAATTAATTGGTATGAATACCATGATTTATTCGCGTTCAGGGGCTTCAGCGGGCATTGGTTTTGCTGTACCTGCCGACGACATTCAGCGCATAGTGACTCAAATAATCCAACATGGTCGTGTGGTATTATCAGGTATAGGCATTCAAAGAGTTGCACCTGATTTAGCGCATAAGTTAGGTGTGTTAAATGGCATATTGATTGCTGACACCTTACCCAATACGCCCGCCCAGCATTTAAAATTACGTGGTACACATAGGGATGCTTGGGGACATATGGTGTTAGGGGATGTTATAGTAGCGGTCAATGGGCATCCAGTTGCAAATTATGATGCTTTATATAACATGCTTGCCGAAATTAAGGTAGGTGAAAAAATTGCCGTCTCAATACAGAGGGCTAACAAACAAATGGATGTTATAATGAAAACCATAGATATTGCTGCATTATAAAAAGGATAAGGATGCTACTGAACAAGGAAGACTCCATTTTACTGTTGGTTGACGTACAAGAAAAATTCATCCCAACTTTATTGGATGGTGCTCATTTGATAGCACGTTGTGAATGGCTGTTAAAATTAGCCAAGCGGATGGCTGTGCCCATTCTTGCCAGTGAACAGTACCCTAAAGGCCTGGGTGCTACTTTAGCGCAGTTGTCTGCCTATTTTGAAGGGACAGAATGTATTGAAAAAGTCCATTTTTCATGCATGCAAGAGCCACGTTATGTAACGCGCCTGCGTGAGTTTAATAAAAATCAGTTGATAATTACCGGAATTGAAGCCCATGTTTGTGTGTTGCAAACGGCTCTAGAAATGCAAGCTGCTGATTTTGATGTTTTTGTCGTGGTGGATGCGGTCACCAGTAGGCATGCAGTAGATCTAAGCTACGGCCTCAAGCGTATGCAACAAGCAGGCATTCATTTGATCACGTCTGAAATGGTATTTTTTGAATGGTTAAGGACAGCTGGCTCGCTTGATTTTAAAGCGTTAGCTGGTGAATTTTTAGGGACAGGAGAGTAAGCATGAAATTGAGTGAGCAAATTGCAGTAATAGCTGGCGGTGCTTCAGGCATGGGTAAAGCTTGTACTGTGTATTTAAAAGAGCATGGGATGAAAGTAGTTGTTTGGGATCAGCAGGAAGACAGTCAAAGTGAAGCTGATTTATTCATCCTTTGTGATGTGTCCAGTGATGAATCTGTAGAAAAGGCTTTGCAACAAACTATTGCCCAGATAGGCATTCCACGAGTCTGTATTAATTGTGCAGGAATTGCACCGGCAAAACGCATTGTAGGAAAAGAGGGTGCCATGCCCTTGGCCGCATTCAAGCAAGTCATTGATGTGAATTTAATTGGCACCTTTAATGTGATGCGTGTGGTCGCTCATGCGATGTCAGGACTGGCATTGGATCCTGAGTCCCAGGAACGTGGCGTTATTATTAACACAGCGTCTGTCGCCGCTTTTGAGGGGCAAATTGGTCAGGCTGCATATAGTGCCTCTAAAGGAGGAATAGTTGCCATGACGTTACCTGCTGCGCGAGAATTGGCTCAGTTTGCAATCAGAGTTAACACAGTGGCTCCAGGATTAATTGCAACGCCCTTGTTATTAAACATGCCCCTGGACGTGCAGGATAAGTTGGCAGCGAGTGTTACGTTCCCAAAACGATTAGGCCGGCCTGATGAGTTTGCTTCTTTAGTTGGGCATATCATTCAAAATGAGATGATTAATGGCGAGGTTATTCGTCTGGATGGCGCCCTCCGTATGCATTAATTTGATATTTTTGCTCAATTTGAACTAAATTGTGTCTTAAGCTATAGTTTAAGCAAGGTATTTTAACTTGTGAGAACAACATGTCTGATATTCCTAAAGACTTAAAAGGGCCTTGTTTACCAACTGGCCTGGAGCTAGAGTTCATTGAGAATTTTTCGGCTAACTTGCAATGGGATCTAGAATCACAGTATCCAGTGACACTGGATCCCAAGCGCTTTCGCGTCTCTGCTGCTGCACCAGCATTTTTTATGAGTGCAGCGAAGCCGGTTCTTAAAGAAGAAAAAAATCAGTCCAGTCATGCGACGGATATAGAAACCCCTAAGAGACCCATTTAAGGTATACTTAAGAATCAGCGAACTAAAAAATAACACGGCGAGGAAGCTGATGCCATTTACGTCTAATCAGATACAAAGTTTAAGAGAAAAAAATGCTTATAAACATGACGATGTGAATTTTTATGAACATTTAAAAAAAGTAGGTTTTAATTATGAGCAGATGGTTGAAGTGGTTAAAACTGGCGGCATTAACGCGCTAACAAAGTTACATGATTTGGTTCTGATGTACTATAAAAAAGATGGACAATGGTTAGTGGATGAAGCAGGCCTGCCATTTACAGAATTGAATTGTCTATTGCAAAACGGCTTTACCCATAGTCAACTGATCGAGATCGCAAGTAGTAGTGACGGCTTTAAAAATTTAGAAGCGCTTAAGATCTTGCTGCAGCCCGTAGTCAAGCAAAACAACGAATTCATGGTGGATGTGACCCCATTAGTGCTGCTGCAGCGGGCAGGGTTTACTGCCCAGCAATTGATTGACGTGCTTAGATATAACTGTGGTTCTAAAAAGTTAGAAGCGCTTAAGAGCTTGCTGCAGCCCGTAGTCAAGCAAAACAACGAACTCATAGTGGTGACCTCATTAGTGCTGCTGCAGCGGGCAGGGTTTACTGCCAATCAATTGATTGACGTGCTTAACAATATCGGTGGCTCTAAAAATTTAGGCGAATTGATAAAGCTAGTCCAGAGTGAGGTACAGGTTTTTCTTGCCAACTACCCAAATGGGTTAGACATTGTTATGGCATTAGCACGACGGCCTTCTAAGTCTGCTCACCTCCAGTTAATAACCGCTATATTAAGTAATTTAAAATATCAACATTATATTGATAAGAATACGTTGTTACGCAGCTTATGCAGGAAGATTGAAGCGATGTCTGCAAAAAAAGTTCAAGAGCTTCAGCTAAACTCCATCGATGACCTTGAGGTTTTCTGTCAAAAGATTCAAACCAAATCGGCACGCAAAACAGGGCGGTCTAAACCAGGCAAAAAGGTTATCCCAACCCCAGAGAAAGAGCTTACTATTGCACAAGCTCATCAAGAAGATGCCTTTATTGATGACTCGGTTAGTGGGCATGGTACGAATAGACAAAGGAGGGGGAGAGAAAGTCAAGTAGCCACTGACGAACCTAATGCTAAACGAATATGGTTAGCAGAAGCAGAAGAAGGCTCCTCATTAAGTTGCCCTGACGAACAAAGCATGGAGCCGAATGGAGCGCTAAATTTACCTTGTTCTCATAATACCAATGGATTGTTTCATCATAGCAAAAGCCAAGTGCTATCTAAGCAAGAACAAGCTTATCCGGCAAACCCCAATCAAGACATTGACCCACTAACGGGCTTTTCTTTTTTAATTAAACGAATATGTTCATTAGAAGCAGCAAAAGAAGGCCCCTCATTAAGTTACCCAGGCGAACAAAGCATGGAGCAGAATGGAGGGCTAAATTTACCTTATTCTCATAATACCTATAGATTGTTTCATCAGAGCAAAAGCCACACTCTATTTCAGCAAGAACAAGCCTGTCCAGCAAGTCCCAATCAAGAAATTGACCCACTACCTGGCTTTGCTTCTATCTCAGAAGACTTCTCATTAAGTTATCTTAGCGAATCAAGCATGGATTAATGGGATTGAGGCCGTCAATTTACGATTAAATAAAGCTTGGTAGAAAGCTAAATTTTCGTTCATTGCTTCAAGTACTGGGATGTGTATGGTTATCATCCTGATAACTGCTTGAAAAAAAACCAGGTTTACTGGTAGTTGTTGTTATTTAATTGATCACCATGGGTTAAGCGTATCTTGGGCATCAGTATAACTGTAGAATGATGACAGTTTAATTACAATATAAGGCGCATCGAGTGACCAAGCTTTTTTATATACTACGTACAGTGTGTAAGCGTGTGCAGTATGTTTTTTTAGTCATTTTATTAATGTTCTTTCTTCCAATATATGCGGACAGTCATCATCCTCAGGAATTTTTAACAGCAATTAGTGGCAGTCAAGATGAGGGCGAGCAAATTTACAGTCATTTCTGTGCTACCTGTCATGCTCAAGAACCTTTGGTTGCATTAGGAGCACCAAGACGAGATGATGAAATTGCGTGGGGTTTAAGATTAAAACAGGGTATTGCTGCTTTGTTTCAGCATGCTGACGAGGGTCTTAATGCCATGCCACCAAGGGGTGGGTGTTTTGAATGTACTGACAAGCAATTGATGTTGGCTATAGTCGCCATGGTACCCAAACAGGCTAAAAAAGACTTATTAAACCAACTAAGAGGCCACAAAAAAGACAGTAAGTAAAATTTTTTTATAAAAAAGCTAAACTTATTTCAATATCTCCCGATACAGTAAAAAAATAGGGAGATAAAAATGAAGAAAGAACTGCTGTTAGTTCCAGTTTGTGCCTTGGCGGCTTCTTGTGCGTCTATGGATAGATCAACCGCTGTAGTTGATGATGCGGGCTATACTCATTACACCATGAGTATGGCATCAGATCATAAGGGGTCCGGGTATTTTCCAGAAAAAAGGGAAGCAACGGGCAATAAGGTCTTTGTTTTCGACCCTAAGGCAACGGCTTGGGCTGCTTACGATTCTAGTGGAAATAGGGTTAATACTGGTAGTGCTTCAGGCGGTAAAGATTTTTGTGAAGACACAGGTAGAGCTTGCCGTACAGTCACTGGTAATTTTAAAGTGTACTCAAAGAAAGGCGAGGATTGTACTTCCAGCATTTATCCAATTGAAACCCACGGTGGTGCTAGAATGCCTTACTGTATGCATTTTTCTGGTGGTTATTCAATACATGCGGCGTATGAAGTGCCTAATTACAATGCGAGTCATGGTTGTATTAGGGTTCTGCCAAGTGCTGCAAAATGGTTGAATGAAAATTTTGTTGATGTTGGTACCAGCGTAGTGGTTAAACCATACTCATAAATCCAATAAGTAGTTACCAAAACTGCATGCAAAAAGACGCATGCAGTTTTGTTTAAATGCTTGTTCCTGTCTTGACCCATTAACTTTTAATCCTTCGTACAGGACAAAAAATAATTTGGGTGCAATTCTGTTAGATCGACGATCCTTATCATTGTCGCTCTAAAGAGATTACAACTATTTTTTGTCCCGTACGAAGTTTTTAATCACATTCATCAATGGAATTTAGCTTGATAATAATAGCGCGCGGTCATAAACTGCTGTGATTGGCGTAGGCGTAGCCTTGATGCAGCGCCAGCGTAATCAAGGTTTACATTCAGCACACAAGGAATACCTTGATTACGCTGGTGCTGCATCAAGGCTATGCTTGCATACAGCTTTGTCCAAAGTCTAAGGAAAAATGATGATCCTTTGTATCGATGTTGGAAATTCCCATATTTATGGAGGTGTTTTTGATGGAGATGAGATAAAACTTCGTTTTCGTCATACGTCTAAAGTCAGCACTTCAGATGAATTGGGTATTTTTTTAAAAAGTGTTTTGCGAGAAAATAATTGTGATTTTAACCGTATTGATAAAATCGGTATTTGCTCAGTAGTGCCCCAATTGGATTATTCTCTGCGATCAGCTTGTGTTAAATATTTCTCTACAGAGCCCTTTGTGGTGCAGGCCGGTGTGAAAACAGGATTAAACATTAAATACCGCAATCCTTTAGAGGTAGGCGCAGACAGGATTGCGAATGCAATTGCCGCAACACACAGTTATCCAAATCAAAACACCATCATACTTGATTTTGGAACAGCCACTACCCTATGTGCTATTACTGCGCAAAAAGTTTATTTAGGTGGGGCAATTCTACCCGGGGTGCGCTTGTCAGTAGATGCTTTATCAAAAAACACTGCTAAGTTGCCGTCTGTCGAAATAATAAAAACAGAAATAGCGGTTGGCCGAACGACTACAGAGAGCATTCAATCGGGCGTTTATTTTGGCGTACTTGGTGCTTGCCGTGAATTAATTAAAAGAACTAATGATGAAGCTTTTGCTGGTAATAAAGCCATCGTTTTAGCCACCGGCGGATTTGCTTCTCTTTATGACAAGCAAGCGCTCTATGATCATTTAGTCCCGGATTTAGTGTTGCAAGGAATTCGTTTGGCGGCACTGATGAACTCTTAAGGTCTGTCACCTGATTCAAATGGGCATCCTGCGCGACTGTAAAAAATTCAATCATAATTGATAAATTACAGGCATTTATGCCTGTTTGTAAATTTTTTTGCTATTTTAACTTGGCGTATGGAAAAATATGGTGCTATTGTGTATATAAGTGGGGTAAAATAATAAAAAAGTGGATAATTGTGGGGATATGTATTTCTTCACATTGGGGATACTATGTTTCGTGGAATAAATACCATCACCATAGATACCAAGGGACGCATGGCAATCCCAACGCGTTATAGAAATGCATTGGGTGTAGAAGAACGAATTCCTTTAGTAGTCACTATAGATACAGAAGAAACATGTTTACTGCTTTATACCGCAGTTCAATGGCAGATTATCGAAAACAACTTACAAAAATTACCCAGTTTTAATGCGGCAGCGAGAAGAATACAACGGTTATTAATTGGTCATGCTACTGATATTGAGGTAGATACTAATGGTCGTGTGCTTTTACCAACGGTGTTACGCAATTATGCGCGGTTGGAGAAAGATGTAGTGATGATAGGTCAGGGAAATAAGTTTGAAGTTTGGAACATGGAGTTGTGGGAGTCTAAACGTGAGCAGTGGTTGGTTGAAGAGGCCTCCAAAGCTGATGGACTACCTGATGAAATGAAAACCTTTTCTTTGTAATGGAATCTAAATGACAGCACATCAAGCAGTATTACTACATGAAGCAATAGCAGGCTTAGCCATTAAAAGCGATGGCGTTTATTTTGATGGGACCTTTGGGCGCGGTGGTCACAGCCAAGAAATTTTAAATAATTTAAATGCAAATGGCAAACTGTTTGCCATAGATAAAGATTCCGATGCCATAGAGCATGCAAAAGACCATTTCGGTCTTGACAAGCGGTTTCATATTATTCGAGGCTCCTTTGCATCAATAGGTGCCTTTGCTGCTGATTTGAGTCTGGTTGGCTTAGTTGATGGCATCATATTGGATTTGGGTGTTTCTTCCCCTCAAATAGACAATCCTGAAAGAGGCTTTAGTTTTATGCAGCAAGGTCCTTTGGACATGCGTATGGATGTCAGTCAAGTGCTCAGTGCGGCCAAATTCATCAATGAAGCTGAGGTGAATGAGATGGCTTCTGTATTTCGATTGTACGGTGAGGAGCGTTTTGCGGGAAGGATAGCCAGAGCTGTTGTTGAAGCCAGGCAGGTTGCTCCTATTGTTACCACACAGCAATTGGCGGAAATTGTAAAAGAAGCCAACCCAAAATGGGAAAAACACAAGCACCCTGCAACCCGCGTTTTCCAAGCAATTCGCATACATGTCAATCAAGAGTTAACTGATTTAAGCAGCTGTTTGGCGCAGTGTATTGATGTTTTGGCACCAGGCGGTCGACTGGCTGTGATTAGCTTTCATTCTCTTGAAGACCGAATTGTCAAACAGTTTATGCGTGATAAAGAGCAAGGAACAAGACCACCGCCTGAAGTACCAGTTCGGTATGAGGAAACCAAAACCAATTTTAAGAGGGTCGGTAAGGCAGTAATGCCAACAGAAGAGGAAGTCAACAATAATGTTCGTGCACGAAGTGCTGTGCTTAGAGTAGGGGAGAAACTAGCATGAATGCTGCAGCGAGAGTTATAAATCAAAGTACTCTATTCAATGGTCAATTGGCAGATATGCATATGTCAAAATCAATCTATTTGTTTTCAGTATTGTTGTTTGCTGTATTAGTGAGCGCCCTTACGGTGATCTATAGTACGAACTCCTATCGGTTAACCTTCAGTCAAGTTCAGCAAGAAGAGCAACAAACGCATGCTCTACAATTACAATGGGGGCAATTATTGCTTGAGCAGGCAAGTCTCGCGACACCCTATAGGGTTGAGAAGCAGGCAACTGAACAATTAAAAATGGTTTTGCCCACTGTAAAAAACACTTATTTGTTACATGCACAATAATTAGCGTCTGTACAAGGATGTATGAAAAACCCCTCATGCATTCTTGTACAAAAAGTTTTAAACCTTGGTATACTGCGCGCAGTATCTATTAATCCATTCTCTTGCTGGAGAGCGGTTGGGGCTTGATGTGGCGCAGTCTTTCGAGAACTTACAATGAAACAATCACGCCATTTTGTCAGACTTATCATCATCTCGGGCTTTTTTGCCTTGCTTTTGTTCGTATTAATTTGGCGTATGATTGATTTAACTGTGTTACACCGACAGTTTTTGCAAGGTCAGGGTAATGCACGAAGCTTGCGCGATGTTGATATTCCTGCATACAGAGGCATGATTACTGATAGGAATGGCGCCCCTTTAGCCATAAGCACTCCTGTTGAATCCGTATGGGTAAATCCTAAAGACTTTTCTCCTGATAAAAAACAGTTTATGCGTTTGGCTCAATATTTAAACATAAGCCCTAAAGAATTAAGCCGAAAAATAGTTGGTGCAGGAAGTCGGGAATTTCTTTATTTACAGAGACAGTTGCCCCCCACGCTCTCTAAAAAAATTGAGGCATTAAAAATCCCAGGTATTAATTTTCAAAAAGAATTTAAACGGTTTTATCCTGATTCAGACAGCATCTCGCAACTGTTGGGATTCACTAACGTTGATGATCATGGTCTAGAAGGGATCGAACTGGCCTATCAAGATTGGCTAATGGGTATTGTTGGTAAAAAAAGAGTAGTCAAAGATCGCATGGGGCATATTATTGAAGAGCTTGGTATTCTTAAGGAGCCTCGACCTGGGCATGACTTAGTATTAAGTATAGACAGACAGTTACAATACTTGGCTTATAATGAATTGAGTAAAACAGTAGAAGAGTTTGCTGCCAAGTCGGGCTCGGTTGTGGTCGTTGATACTGAAAATGGTGAAATTTTAGCAATTGCCAACGTGCCCTCCTACAATCCCAACTCCAGAGGTCATTACCAGAGAGAAACCTACAGAAATCGGGCTTTAACAGATACTTTTGAGCCTGGATCGGTGATGAAGCCTTTTAGTATTGCCAGTGCACTGGAAACGGGATTGTTTACACCATCTACTGTGATAGATACCAACCCCAGCTGGATGATAGTCCATGGACGTACCGTGCGTGACATTCATAATTATGGTGTTTTAGATGTCACTGGTGTGTTGCAGCATTCCAGTAATGTGGGCGTCACTAAAATGGTACTGGCAAGCCCGCCAGAGCAGTTAATAGGTCTGTTACAGCGCAGTGGTTTTGGACAGCGCACAGAAAGTACCTATCCTGGTGAGAGTGATGGCTCTATAGTTAAGGTCAAGGATGCCAATCCCTTTGTATTAGCTACTTTGGCCTTTGGATATGGTATGTCTGTAACCGCGTTACAATTGGCTAAAGCCAATTTGGTTTTTGCTAATAAAGGACAATTAATTCCTGTTACCTTGTTGCATAATGACACACCCACGCCAGGTGTTCAGGTGATGCTTCCTAAAACTGCAGAACAAGTATTGGCCATGATGGAGGCTGTTTTAGGCAAAGATGGAACTGGAAAAGACGCAAGGGTCCCAGGCTATAGAGTGGCGGGTAAAACTGGAACCGCGCGCGTCGCTGGAAAAAACGGTTATCAAGACAAAAGATACACCGCAAGTTTTATGGGTATTGCCCCAGTTTCAAAACCAAAATTCGTAGTGGTCGTCATCATACATGAGCCCTCACGGAAAGGTTATTATGCCGCAGCAGTTGCAGCACCCTTATTTTCTAAAGTGATGTCAGGTGCTTTACGTTTGTTTAATATAACAGCTGATGAATAGGGCCTGTCGTCAATTCGCTAGAATGAGTGCTAACGCGTTGGCACCATTATAGTAGTATTGACGACAGGCCCTCTAGGGTTTGAGCCAAATTAGGAGTATCAGACACGTGAAACTGGCACAGTTACTAGCCCCCTGGATTGTTCAAGACATTGATTGTGATGTTTTGGGTTTACAAAATGACTCTCGTTTGATTCAAGCAGGGGATTTATTTCTTGCTTATCCTGGTGCTGCGACTGATGGTCGCTTGTTTGTTGAAAAGGCCTTGGCTGCAGGCGCTAAGGCAATTGCGTATGAGCCTCGTGATTTTCCTGCTATGGCTGTGTTACCTGCAACAATCCCTTGCATAGCAATCAAGCAGCTGGCAGACCATTTATCAGAAATTGCCAAGCGCTTTTATAACAATACTGGCGCCTTTTTAACCACAACCGGCGTAACCGGTACTAATGGTAAAACCACTGTTGCTTACCAATTGGCGCAAGCACATCAACTACTGGGACAAAAAACTGCCTACATCGGTACCATAGGTCAAGGTGCTGTCAATGACTTAAAGCCCATAAGCAATACCACTCCTGATGCATTACATCTGTTGAAATTATTAGATCAATACCAGCAACAAGGCATCCAGCAACTGTGTATGGAGGTTTCCTCCCATGCATTAAGCCAGCACAGGATCGATGCTGTAGATTTTAGTCAGGCATTGTTTACTAATTTAACCCTTGATCATCTGGATTACCACCACAGCATGCAAGAGTATGCTGCTGCAAAAGCCCTGTTATTTGCACGAGCAGAATTAAAATATGCCATTATTAATCAAGATGATGCTTACCAGAATCTGATGAGCAGCGCAGTGAAACCGCAGGTCACAAAAATCACTTATGGCATAAAACAAAGTTGTGATGTACAAGCTGTCAATTGGTTTATGGATATTAATGGAACAACAATAGAGCTACATTCACCTTGGGGTCAGCATCAATTAAAAATAAAGGCGTTGGGGCAATTTAATATTTACAACAGCTTGGCTGTATTTTGTAGTTTACTTGCCAGTGGTTACGCACCTGAGCCTGTAATTTCGGTCATGGCGCAATTAAAAGCGGCTCCTGGTCGTATGGAGTTGGTTGCTGATTCACCCTTTGTTCTGGTTGATTATGCACACACGCCTGATGCCCTGGAAAATGTTTTAACAACCTTAAATCAATTAAAAAAAGGCCGCTTGTGGGTGGTATTTGGCTGCGGTGGTGACAGAGATAAAAGCAAACGACCCATCATGGGTAAAGTAGCAAGTCTTTATGCAGACAAGATAGTCATTACCAGTGATAACCCACGTACTGAAAATCCCGAATTGATAGTTAATGAGGTAGCACAAGGCATTCCTTCTTCTATGCAAATCACTAAATTAATGAATCGTGAGGAAGCCATAAGTTACGCTTTAAATAATGCTCACAAAGAGGACATTATTTTAATCGCAGGCAAAGGTCATGAAGCCTATCAACAGATTGGTACTGTAAAACATGCATTTTCTGATAAAGAAGTAGTTCAAAGATTGATTGCAACTTGAGGAAGTTTTAAATGTCACAAAAACTTGATGTAAGGTCACTAGAACAAGCACTTCATTCACTTGATATAGCAGTCAATGAGTATAAAAAACGCAACAAATTTATTTGTTCGAGATAGCAAGTATTCAGCGCTTTGAATACCGTTATGAATTGGCCCACAAAATGCTTAAACGTTATCTGGAATTAAGTGAACCCAATGCTGAAGCCATTGAACAAATGTCTTTTTCTGACCTCGATTTAGCAATTGATGCTAAAAAAGCGCTAACTTATCCAACGTTAGTGAGTTTAAAAAATGATTTTAAAGAATCAGATTTACCCTACAAGGTTGATGTCATTGATTGGTATTTAATGAACCCACCATTTCAAAAAAGCATCGAGGATTTCAGGCATACGAAAAAGCTTTATTTTTAACCATGTCAACAAAGGTTCAGAGCGAAATCATGACGATTTTGATGGTTTTTGCGTAAGCTTAAAAACGCGGCTTCTTTATTTTGCGCCTGTTTTAGGAGCCTGGTCTCTTCAATGGGGTTATAAAGTGATAACACCTGTTGTTGCCAGGATGCAGATTTTACGCTTTTAGGGCCGTTTTTTAGGGTAGGCTGGACATATTGAGGTATAGGAAGTCCTGCCAGTCGATGCAACTTCTCACTCACTAAAGCGACCGCTGCATATTTTGCTTCTATACTGTGTCCTGCAATATGAGGGGTGCACAGGGTGGCTTTGGCAATAATGCGTTCATCTATTTTGGGTTCATTCAGATAAACATCGGTGCAATAAATGATGGACGGGTGGCTGTTAAGCAGTGCTTCTTCATTGACAATGCCACCTCGGGCTGCATTAATAATGATGCAATCAGGTGCTAGTTGTGCAAGAAATTCTTGATTGATTAAGTTGCGGCTTGGATAAGGAGCTGTATCATGCAATTCAGGGTGGAGACATATGAGATTGCACTGAAACAGAGCTTCCAGTTGCGCTGTTTGAAATGGGCTCTCCTGAATTGCTTTGAGAGGGTCGTAAGTAACGAGGTTAAAATTTGCAGCAAGACGCCTGGATACTTCCATGCCAACATGCCCCATACCAATGATACCGATTTTATTACCTGGTATTAACTGCTGCGTGTCTAAATAAGCAAGGCAAGCCATCACATAATCTGCCACTGAAGTTGCATTAGAGCCTTTGGCATCAATCAGTTGAATTGCTTGTGCTTTTAAATAGACCTGATCTATATGATCGGTGCCACTGCTTGCAGTAGCTACAAATTTTAATCGAGAGCCTATTAATAAGTCATGGTCTACTTTCAGCGTAGAGCGACAAAGCAGTATGTCTGTTTTATTAAGTAAATCAGGGAGTTGGTCAGGATGTTGGTATTTAACCAGTGTAAAAGGGGCTGGAAATGCTGCATCTAAGCCAGGAAGACTTGCATCTGCAACGACATTCAAAATTGAAAAATCGCACTTAATAAACTAAAGCTGCCGTTGATTAACGGGGTCAATATGGCTCCCAGTACGCCAGTGAACATCAGGATGATTAAAAGCAAAAAGCCATAGGGTTCAACTCTTGCATAGGCGATGGCTTGTCTTGGTGGAAGGAGGCTGCTCACGACTCGGCTGCCATCAAGTGGCGGAATGGGAATTAAATTTAAAAAAGCTAAAACCAAATTGATGATCATGCCAGCCCGGGCTGTAACCAGTAAAAAAAGTGCTGGTGTTGACAATTCTGGGTGAAGCATGGTTGCTATTTTAAATAAAAAGGCCCATAAAAATGCCATTATAAAATTAGAAACTGGGCCAGCTAGAGCAACCAAAATGATGTCTCTGCGAGGATTGGTTAATTGATTCCAATTAATTGGAACCGGTTTTGCGTAACCAAAAATAAAACTAAAGTGGGTTAAAAATCCGATAAGTAAGGGCATGATTATTGTGCCTACAGGATCAATGTGTTTGACAGGGTTTAAGCTTAATCGACCCAACATTTTTGCAGTAGTGTCCCCACATCGGTTTGCAACATAGGCATGTGCTGCTTCATGTAGGGTAATGGCTAATAAAACGGGTATGACCCAAATGCATATTTGTTGGATTATAGTAAATTCTGGCATTAATAATTCTAGGTAAAAGTGAGTCGTGGTTTAATTCTAACGAATTATGTTTCGTAATGGTATAGCTTGGGGCATTCAGATACCTCACCTAAAAAATGATAGGGCCATTTTTAGGTGAGGTATCTGATGCACTCGCTCTATATTGTGTGCAGTATACAATCTTCAGGGGGCAGATTGTGTTGACTAATTGATTTTAGCGCACGCTAATTGGGGCAGCCTTGTTGTTTTGGCTATTGCCAAATTACATGCGACTTAATATGATACATCTTACATTAAGACAGTATTCATGAATAAGGATCAACTTCCTGTTTTCGGACACGATCCTAATACAACGATTGATTGATTCTGTCTGGTGACGCTCGGTTTAAGAGATGGAAGATTTTTTAATCATTCTAGTAACGGAGACCCTTCTCCCGCTGGCGGGAGAAGGTGCCCGACAGGGCGGATGAGGGTGGATCAAATGATACTTAAGATGATAAAACAGGTTAATGC
>JBIODT010000007.1:0-29737 GCA_044445305.1 Legionellales bacterium
AGGATTTCACCTATTGCTTGGTCGCACATTGCATTCACTGGTAAGTACAATTTTAAAAAGAGCAATGGTGATATTGATGTGGATGCGATGGTCAATGAGCTTGAAAAACATTTAAAACGTCACTTCTGGAAAGCGGCTTAACTCAGAACGCCCACTTTTGGGGGTTCTTCCACAGGACCCCAAAGAGATTACAAATATTTTTTGTCCCGTACGAAGGCACATGATGGCATATTTTTTCTCAAACCTAAAAACAGATCGGTCTAATTTATAACCCAAGTGAACCAAAATAAATCCTTATCAATCAATTGTCAATTGATGTTTCATGGGACAGCCTTGTGCGAGTTCTTTTTTACTATTGACAAAGCCAATGAATTATATTCTTAATGTATGCAATAGTAGTTGAGACGTTATCTCGGACTTTAAAAAACGCCGTATAGGTCTTGTCTACAGCTCAAAACAATAACGATCTTAAATGCAAGGATAAAATATGCCATTATCACTAGATTGTATGCTGGGACAATATGAGACGCCTAAAATAAAGCCGTTAAAGATACCGCAACATTTGCATTTTTTTAATCACCCAACCCAAGGATTAACGATTCAGAGAATACAAAATAACAAAACGCCAGAAATCGAATTTGAATTTTTACTGCCTAAAAAAACTTGGGTAGGATCACTCAACAAAATTAGTATCTCAGAGAAGAAGTTACAGTATGCCTTAGCCAATCCAGTACCATTATCTGCAGACCGATCCAGTGTGGTCATAGAAAGCTCGATGGAATGTAAGCCTATAAATGATAAATTCCTTTTTTCTGCGTCTTTTTTATACTTTAAAATAACCATGACCTTTAATAAAGCAGAGCAACTGGTCGATATTCATGTTGCTGACCGATCTGCTGACAAATCTGCTGGCAGTGCCGTTTTATTTAAAGCCAACAATCTAATTTCTAAACCTAAAATTAAGGCTGAGGCAACTGAGACATTACCAGCACTGGATGTTATGAGTTAGGATCGTGCCCGGAATAACTCCCGTAAAACGGTAGTTGCGTAAGCCCCTTTAGGCAAAGTAAAGCTAAAAACATGTTCTGTTAATTGAAAATGTTCAGGCAACAGCACCACAGCACGATACGACTTTTGCAATTCATGCTGTTCTAAAGCCGTGCACCACTGTGCCCAGGGCTCCATAGCACTACTTTGGAGTTGTAACGCGCGCCCTGTTACCAGTTCATTACCCAGCCCCCACAGTGGGACTGCAGGATAAATATCATGCTCACAGACTCTTCGACTGATTTCATCGGTAACATCATCAAGTTGAAAAATACTATGACTGCCATGAAGCATCATCAGATCTCCTGGCACTGGACGATTCCAACAACCTTCCTTAACCCTCATACTCAGAATTTTATTGAATAAAAAAGCCCGGGCTGCTGAATAATAAATCCCACGCAAATGACGGTTCTTTATTTTTTTATTGTCTAATAAAATGTCTTTAGCGTGCTCCAGGTTGGAGCCATTAATACCGAAACGTTGTGGTCCAAAATAATTAGGCACGCCCTGTGTTTTAACTTTATCGATTCGCGCCCATAATTCTTCTTCAACAAACTCAAAGTTATTCACCTTGATTTTGAAATGATTTTCTTTAAGTGCACCAATTTTTAATTTCTTATTGTGGCGCATGGATTTTAATAGCCGATAATTATCGGTGTTGAAACAATCAAGTTTTGGATCAACCTTTCCTGGCAAATGCAGACTAAACCATTGTGTTGTTTTAGCGAACTTATCCTTAAGACCTGCGTATGAAATGGCTTTTACTGGTAATTTCAATTCTCGAGCGATAATTCTGGCCATTTCTTCAGTATTGAGTGTTTTTTTCTCAATAAGCAAGAATAAATGCTCACCCTCACCGGTTAATTCAAAACCTAAATGTTCTTCAACACAAAAATCTTCTGGTATGATCTTCAGTTGCCCACAAGCAACTGGATGACCATAGGCGAAATGCAATTCATTAAACATTTTTTTAATAATTCCATGTAAATTCCACATTACATGATAACAAAATAACCACTTAGAATCTATGGAGTACTTTATTTTCAGGGTAGTTTAGAAATGGCCTATCCTTATTTAATATTACACTGTTGTGCCCATACTCTAAGCATCGCATTACCTGATTTATGTAGGTGAAAAGCCACTTCCCTTACCTCTACGCCATAATTTTCCTGTTGCAATCCAAGCAGTACTGAGCCAAGAAACTCTGATGTTTTCCCTTCTCTATCAATTAGGGGAAAAATTCTCACCTCTTTAGCCACTCGAGCCAGCTCACGAATAACCGCCAAATGAAAATCTACAGTTTGATCATCCAGATCAGCAAATAAATAATGCGCGCTTAAAGCAAAATCAAAGGAAAAGTCATCAAATGGCAAATGATAATCCGTAACACCAAGGTACCTGCCTTGAGCTTTGCCTTGATCATAATCGGTAAAAAATTGGTCTATTCCTTGTCGACGCGCTACCAATAAATTATCAAAACTGCCGCTGCGACTAAAATCAAATTGCGCCGCTTCTGTTTTCACCTCTTCTGCCATAGCAGCAAAAATCATAGTCACTTTAGATGACAAGGTGTCTTTATCCAGCACAAACAAAGGATCACAGCTGACCACCGCATGATTTGCCTGAGTTTGCTGCCTATTCACAGCACTGGCACCGCAACCATACTCTAAAATCCTGGAGTTCATTTCATCATGAGTTAAATCAAACATCTCACGATAGTCATCTACACCGTGCCCCCAAAGTACCAATTTACGCATGAGCAACTCCCATAAATTCCAGCCCCCTAGTGGTTTCTCTACCCTGTAAAAAAACATGCTAACAAGATGTTGTTCTAAGTTCAATAATGACAGGAACGTGACCGGAATAACCAAAAACAAATTCTGGTTGCAACTTCAGATTGATTGGGTATAGTCTAACGCATTTAATTAAACTGGAATTCAAGCTATGTACACAGGCCTAAACCATCAGTTGGGTGAAACCTACGACCTATTAAGAGACAGTGTTTGTCAATTTGCACGTGCTGAAATAGCACCATTGGCAGCTCATATCGATGAAACCAATGTATTCCCTAATCATTTATGGCGCAAACTGGGGGATATGGGGCTACTGGGTATCACTGTGAGTGAGGAATATGGTGGCGCTAATATGGGGTATTTGGCCCATGCTCTAGCAATGGAAGAAATTTCGCGAGCGTCTGCCTCTGTAGGTTTAAGTTACGGTGCACATTCTAATTTATGTGTGAACCAAATCTATTTAAATGGCAATAAAGAGCAGAAACAAAAATATTTACCCAAACTCATTAGTGGCGAGTACATTGGCGCGCTGGCCATGAGTGAGTCTAATTCAGGCTCTGATGTGGTCAGCATGCAATTACAAGCACGTGCATCAGGTGATAAATTCATACTCGACGGCACCAAAATGTGGATTACCAACGGGCCTGATGCTGACGTTTTGGTTGTCTACGCTAAAACCGACAAACAAGCAGCAAGCAAAGGGATCACAGCCTTTCTTATTGAAAAAGGGATGGCTGGATTTAAAACTGCGCAAAAACTGGATAAATTAGGCATGCGTGGTTCTAATACCTGTGAATTAGTCTTTGAAAACTGCGAAATACCTATGGAACAAGTGCTTGGCACCATCAACCAAGGTGCTAAGGTTTTGATGAGCGGTCTCGATTATGAGCGCACTGTTTTGGCGGCGGGCCCTGTGGGCATAATGCAAGCTTGTATGGATGTTGTTTTACCTTATGTGCATCAACGAAAACAATTCAACCAAGCCATTGGTGAATTTCAATTCATTCAAGGTAAATTAGCCGATATGTACACGGACTTAAGCGCCAGCCGAGCCTATTTATATGCTGTTGCAAAAGCTTGTGATCAAGGTTTGGTCGCTCGTAAAGATGCCGCAGGCGTTATTTTATACACTGCGGAAAAAGCCACACAAATGGCGCTGCAAGCCATTCAAATACTAGGTGGCAATGGTTATATCAATGAATACCCAACAGGCCGACTGTTACGCGATGCCAAGCTGTATGAGATTGGCGCAGGCACCTCTGAAATTAGAAGAATGCTTATTGGCCGTGAACTTTTTAAAGAATCAAAATAAGGAATAGCATCTTGGAACACAATGATGTAGTGCTGGTTGCAGCAAAAAGAACACCTATGGGTGGTTTGCTAGGTACTCTGTCTGCACTTTCAGCACCGGAATTGGGTGCTGTGGCGCACAAAGCAGCGCTGGCTCAAGCAGGACTTGCGGCTACCGAAATAGATGAAGTCATCAGTGGCTGCGTGTTGCAGGCGGGTATTGGACAAGCACCAGCCCGACAAGCTGCAATTAAGGCAGGCATTCCCTATGCTGCAAACGCCACAACCATTAATAAAATGTGTGGCTCAGGCATGAAAGCGGTGATGTTGGCCCATGATCTGATTCAAGCTGGTTCTGCCAATATCATCCTGGCCAGCGGCATGGAAAGCATGAGCAACGCACCCTATCTGCTGGCTAAAGCACGCGCTGGTTATAGGTTAGGACATGGCGAATTAAAAGATCATATGTTCCTGGATGGGCTTGAAGATGCCTATGAAAAAGGGCAGTTAATGGGTTGTTTTGCTGAAGCAACTGCCAGCCATTTTCATTTCACCAGAAAGCAGCAAGATGAATATGCGATTCGCTCCATGACCCGGGCGCTTAAAGCCATAGAAAGTGGTGCCTTTACAGAAGAAATCGCTGCAGTCACCCTAAACACCCGTCAGGGAGAAATCACTGTCACTAGAGATGAAGGTCCTGATACAGCAAAACTTGCAAAAATAGCACAGTTAAAACCAGCTTTTACAGCTGATGGTACCGTAACAGCAGCTAATTCAAGCTCCATTTCTGATGGTGCCGCAAGTTTAATCTTAATGAGTGCAGCCAACGCAAAAGCACGTGGCATAACACCTCTAGCAAAAATTGTCGCTCATGCAAGCCATGCCCAAGAACCACAATGGTTTACCACCGCGCCAATTGATGCCATTCGCAAAGTATTAAATAAAGCATCATGGACGAAAAATGACGTAGACCTCTATGAAATCAATGAGGCCTTTGCAGTAGTGGCTATGGCGGCCATCACACAACTTGAATTAAATCCAGAACAGGTTAATATTCACGGTGGCGCTTGTGCATTAGGTCATCCAATAGGCGCTTCTGGTGCCCGCATACTGGTTACCTTGATACATGCCTTAAAGCAACAAGGAAAAAAACGTGGCATCGCTTCTCTATGTATCGGTGGTGGTGAAGCAACGGCTATGGCTATAGAGATCTTATAATCACCGAAATTCCGATAGAGCCAACAATATCAGGCCCGCTATACAAAAAATAGCCCCACCATTTTTTGTATAGCGGGCCTGAATAAAAAAAAGGATGTTCATGCTTCGACAATTTCTTATTTATTTTATATTAAGCGTGTTAATAGTAGTATTTGCAAAATATGCGCATATTCTCGTTGTTTATATTGATCTATTTTTCATCTACGTCAACTTGAAACTCACACCTATATTCAGCCTCACCAGCTGGGGTCTTAATATTCGAAAAACAGTCATACTGATGTTATTGCCTGTAATCATTGCTGGCATTCCAGCGCTTGTCTACAGAGCCATCAAAGGTCGTGAAATGCCCCATTTTATCGCATCGACCTGGATAATTTGGATTATTATTGTTTTAAGCGACATTTTGATACGCTAGGATGAAGGCATGACAAAATTAATCAGTCAAATCAATACCGGCAGTCAGGAGTTCAAAGAAAATCAAGCCAGCATGCAATGCTTTGTTGATGAACTTAACCAAAGAATAGACGAAATCAGTCTCGGTGGTGGGGCACATGCACGCGCCAGGCATCTTAAACATGGTAAATTACTGCCAAGAGAGCGATTGCAGCAATTACTAGATCCCGGCAGCCCTTTTCTGGAATTGTCTCAACTGGCAGCCTACAAGGTTTATGAAGATACCATCCCTGCCGCTGGCATCATAACTGGGATTGGGCTTGTTGCTGGCATAGAGTGCATGATAGTTGTGAATGATGCTACAGTGAAAGGTGGCACCTACTACCCACTAACCGTAAAAAAACATTTAAGAGCGCAAGAAATAGCCCAACTCAATCATTTGCCCTGCATCTACTTAGTCGACTCAGGCGGTGCTTTTTTACCACTGCAAGATGAAGTATTTCCAGATAGAGATCATTTTGGCCGTATTTTTTTTAATCAGGCCCAAATGTCAGCGCAAAATATTCCACAAATTGCTGTGGTCATGGGATCTTGTACTGCGGGTGGAGCCTATGTGCCTGCCATGGCGGATGAGTCCATTATGGTAAAAAACCAAGCCACCATCTTTCTTGGTGGCCCTCCGCTGGTTAAAGCCGCAACCGGTGAGGTTATCACTGCTGAGGAATTAGGTGGCGCTGATGTGCACTGTCGAATTTCCGGTGTTGCAGATCATTATGCCGAACACGATGCACATGCCCTTCACTTAGCACGAGTTGCCGTCAATAATTTAAATCGCAAAAAACCAAATGACCTTGTGCGCATTGATACTGTAGCACCAGCCTATGACTCTAAAGAACTCAATGGCATTGTGCCCGCGGATCCACGCAAACCTTTTGACATTAGAGAAATCATAGCCCGACTGGTTGATGGTTCTGAATTTGATGAATTTAAAGCCCTTTTTGGAACCACCTTAGTCTGTGGTTTTGCTCGCCTTTATGGCTACCCTATAGGCATTATCGCCAACAACGGCATACTCTTTGGTGAAAGTGCACTCAAGGGCAGTCACTTTATAGAGCTCTGTTGTCAAAGAAAAATTCCCTTGGTATTTCTACAAAATATTACTGGATTTATGGTCGGCTCAAAATATGAGGCCTCTGGAATTGCCAAACATGGTGCAAAAATGGTGACCGCTGTTGCCAACGCCAATGTGCCTAAATTTACCGTAATCGTTGGTGGCAGTTTTGGCGCGGGTAATTATGCCATGTGCGGTCGAGCTTATAACCCCAGCTTCATCTGGTCTTGGCCTAACGCACGTATTTCAGTCATGGGTGGTGATCAGGCTGCTAATGTACTGGCACAAGTCACCCGAGACAAGTATAGCAAACAAGAAAAAACATGGTCCATTGAGGATGAGGAGCAATTTAAGGCCCAAATCCGCTCCCAATATGAAACCCAAGGCCATCCATTTTACGCCAGTGCCAGGTTGTGGGATGATGGTGTGATAGCACCACAAGACACCCGAAAAATACTGGGATTAAGTTTATCAGCGGCCCTAAACGCCCCCATTAAACCCACACGTTTTGGTGTGTTTCGCATGTAAATGTGGTTTGAACAACGCTGCATGAGTTTTTTTTCATGCAGTTCCGCCCAAAATCCCCAAAAGGAGTGCCTGTGAGCGATTTGTTAAACGAAATTCAAGACCACATTTGTTTGCTGACCATCAACCGCGTGAGCAAAAGTAATGCTTTTGACGATCATCTTTTAGCCGAGATGCAGCAACAATTTAATGCTGCCATTGATAATCCCAAAGTACGGGTCATCCTATTAAAGGCCAATGGCAAGCATTTTTCTGCTGGCGCTGATTTGGCATGGATGCAGCGCATGGCTCATTTTAATATAGAAGAAAATACCCAAGACGCCATGGTGTTGGCCACGCTCATGCATACCATCTACCACTGCCCTAAACCCACCATTGCCATGGTTCAAGGTTGCGCTTATGGTGGGGGCGCGGGGCTTGCAGCAGCCTGTGATATTGCTGTTGCTGCCACATCAGCTCGTTTTTGTTTTTCAGAAGTAAAACTAGGCCTGATACCTGCCGTCATTAGCCCCTTTGTTGTTAAAGCCATAGGTGAACGCTCAGCCAAGGCTTTGTTCATGAGTGCCGAGGTTTTTGATGCAGCACGCGCTTTAAGCTTAAATTTAATACAACACTGTGTTGCTGATGACGATTTGTTAACCTTTACACTGAACCATGCTCAAGCAATTTGTAACAATGCACCTGAATCAGTTAGCGCAGCCAAACAATTAGTTAACTATGTAGCAAATAAAAAAATCGATAATGAATTAGCCGCTTATACCGCTTCGTTAATCGCTCATAAACGAGTGTCTTTCGAAGGGCAACAAGGTCTTAATGCATTTTTAAATAAAAATTAAAGGCACCCATGTTTAATAAAATCCTAATTGCTAACCGCGGTGAAATAGCCTGCAGAATCATCAAAACAGCACGCTCTATGGGCATACACACCGTCGCCATCTACTCTAGCGCAGACCAAGACAGTTTGCATGTTCACTTGGCTGACAGTGCTTTTTGTGTTGGTGAGGCACCAGCAAAAGACAGCTACCTCAATATAACAAATATCATACAAGTCGCTAAAGAAAGTGGTGCCCAAGCCATTCATCCAGGTTATGGCTTTTTATCTGAAAATCCTAAATTCGCTAAGGCTTGCGCACTAGAAAATATTGTTTTTATAGGTCCAAGTGTCGCAGCAATGGAAGCGATGGCATCCAAACAATTGGCCAAACAACTTCTTGAACACACCGAGGTCCCATTGACCCCAGGTTATCATGGCAATGAACAAGCAGAAGCACAACTTTTAATTGAAGCCAAGCGCATTGGTTTCCCGGTATTAATCAAAGCCGCCAATGGCGGTGGTGGTAAAGGAATGCGTGCCGTTCATCTTGAGTCTGAATTCAGCGCCTCTTTGGCTGGTGCCAAACGGGAGTCTTTGGCAAGCTTTGCTGATGACACCATGATCATAGAAAAACTAGTGCTTAATCCCCGTCATGTTGAACTACAAATCATGGCCGACAATCATGGCAACGTCGTGCATTTATTTGAAAGAGATTGCTCGATTCAACGTCGACATCAAAAAATCATTGAAGAAGCCCCTGCCCCAGATCTGTCGCCAGTAATGCGCAAAAAACTTGCGGATGCAGCTTGTGCAGTAGCCCGATCCATTCACTATAGAGGTGCCGGTACTGTAGAGTTTTTAGTGGATGGCAAGGAACACTTCTACTTCATGGAAATGAATACCCGACTGCAAGTAGAGCATCCAGTCACTGAAATGATTACTGGACTTGATTTGGTTGCCTGGCAGATACACATTGCAGCAAATGAACCCTTACCCCTGAAACAAGAGCAAATTCACGCCAATGGCCATGCAATAGAGTGCCGTATTTATGCCGAAGATCCCTACAATGGCTTCATTCCTTCTATCGGCCAAGTACAGTTTCTTAAAGAGCCTGATGGCGATGGCATTCGCATTGATACAGGCGTTACCTTGTCATCATCAATAACCATGTATTACGACCCAATGATAGCAAAACTCATTGCCCGAGGCCAAAACAGAGAAGAGGCCTTGCAACGATTACAACAAGCACTCGCTCATTATTATATAGGCGGTGTCAAAACCAACCTTCCCTTTTTGCAGGCCATTTGTCGTCACCCTAAATTCAAGCAGGTAGAACTCAGTACTGATTTTTTAGAAAAAGAAACCATACAGTTAGCAAGCCCCAACAAACCATCAGCCGTTTTAATGACCGTGGGCTTTGATTATTTATGCACAGTTGCTGATACTGAAGATCCCCTGCTGCAAGACACTTTTTCCTGGCGCACGAAAGCTCTGGGCCATTGGACATGGCGCTATCAAGGTGAGGATGAATTGATTGAGGCTGTGGTTACACCCATAGATAAAAATCAGTTTAAAGTTAGCATAAAAGAACAAGAGCACTTGATTAGAGCCAATTTGGATAAGGACCAACTCTGTATTGAAACCAACAAGCAGAAAACTCGAGCCACAGTAGACAATAAAGAACATCACTTGACCTTATATACAGACCAAGGTCAAATAGCCATTGAGCGCTTTAATTGGAGCAAGCTTAGTGTGCAAGCAACACACAAGGGACAACTCACAGCCCCCATGCCTGCAACAGTAGTTGCCATTTTGAAAAACATTGGTGATACAGTCAAAGCTGGCGATGGTTTAATGGTGTTGGAAGCCATGAAAATGGAACATACTGTTCATTCACCAGCCGATGGCGTGCTGTCAGATGTTTTTTATGTCATAGGCTCACAAGTCACTGAAGGTGCCGAATTGTTGTCACTTAGGGAAGAATGATTATGGATTATCCACAACATGTGACACTAATAGAAGTAGGCCCACGTGATGGCCTACAAAATGAGTCATCTTTTGTGACCAGTGATCACAAAATTCAGCTCATCAATTTGTTAAGTCAGTCTGGCTTAGAATATATAGAAGTGACTAGTTTTGTTTCCGCAAAATCCATTCCCCAATTGGCTGATAATGAGTTGGTATTCCAGTCTATAGACAAACTGCCGTCCATACATTATTCCGCCTTGGTTCCCAATGAGCGTGGCATGATGAAAGCCTTGGCAGTTGGCGTTAAAGAAATCGCTGTATTCACTGCTGCAAGTGACTTATTTAACCAACGTAATATCAATTGCACCATTGAAGAAAGCCTGACGCGCATTGCCTCAATAATGACTTTAGCCAAACAGCAGCAAATTAAAGTAAGGGGTTACATATCCTGCGTCTTAGGTTGCCCTTATCAAGGCGAGGTACAGCCACAACAAGTTGCTGCAATAACACAAAGGCTACTGGATCTGGGTGTTGATGAAATATCCCTAGGCGATACTATTGGTGTCGGTACGCCCAAACAAACCCAATTAGTCCTGGAACAAGTACTGAAAATAATGCCCCTTAACCGATTGGCCATGCATTTTCATGATACTTACGGCCAAGCACTTGCGAATATATTTGCCTCATTAAGCTATGGTGTACACCGTTTTGACAGCTCGGTAGCGGGCCTTGGCGGCTGTCCTTACGCCCGAGGAGCCAGTGGTAATGTGGCCACTGAAGACGTCTTGTATCTGATGCACGGATTAGGAATAAACACAGGTGTTGATATATTCAAAATAGTGGCTGCTGGTGACCTGATTTGCAAGATATTAGGACGAAAGAATCAATCCAAGGTTGCGATTGCGATGCTGGGACTGTGCCAGAAGTAACCATCAGCCGTTAATAAACGTAATCAGCTAACTGTGGATCGCGTAGCCTTGATGCAGCGCAGCGTAATCAAGGTGTTAACCATTTAAATGAGGATCTTGAATTACATGAACAAGCCAGTATGGACACCCAAACACCCCAAAGACAGCCAAATGTGGCACTTTATGAATTTTATTGCACAAGAACACCATCTTTGTTTTGAAAATTACCAACAACTGCATGACTGGTCAGTTAGCCACCCTGGATTATTCTGGCAACATCTCTGTACTTTTTTCGGATTAACATTTGATACGCCTGCTCAGCAGCTGGTAAATGATTATAAAGACATGATAGAGGCACGTTGGTTTGTTGGCGCTCGCTTTAACTTTGCAGAGCAACTTTTATCTCGCAGAGATCCCCACAGTGCACTGGTGAGCATCAATGAAAACAATGAACGGCAAACCATTAGCTACCAACAATTGTATCTTGAAGTTGCGCAATGTGCTGCGGGATTAAAAGCACTTGACATTCATGCTGGTGACCGAGTAGCAGCCCTTCTACCCAATACACCTTATGCAATTATTGCCATGTTAGCCACCGCATCTTTAGGCGCCATATGGTCCTCCTGCTCTCCTGATTTTGGAGCTCAAGCGGCTATAGACCGACTGGGGCAGATTGAGCCCAAAGTATTATTTATTTGCGATGGCCACCAATATCAAGGCAAAAAACACAGTGCCCTTGATAAAATAACAGCACTCAATGCCGCCATGCCTTCTCTGCAACAGGTGGTTGTTTGCCCCAATATCAATGAAGACATCAATACCAGTGCACTGGCCAAAACCCAATACTGGAAGGACTTTATCAAGCCAGCCACAGAATGTGACTTTGTTTCCTTGCCCTTTGATCACCCTCTTTATATTCTATTTTCTTCGGGCACTACTGGTAAACCCAAATGCATCATTCATGGCGCTGGTGGAACCCTGGTACAACACCTGAAAGAATTAGGCTTACACACCGATTTAAGGACCACAGACAATTTGTGTTTCTACACCACTTGCGGCTGGATGATGTGGAATTGGAGCGTTTCTGCTCTTGCCTTAGGTGCCACCTTAACCTTATATGAAGGCGCCCCTACTTACCCTGAACCCAACAGCCTTTTTAAATTAATAGACGAAGAGCAAATTACTGTTTTTGGAACCAGTGCCAAATACCTTTCTGCCATTGAAAAAGCAGGGGTTAAGCCAAAGAGTGAATTCAATCTAACGCAATTACGCTGCATCCTTTCAACAGGCTCTCCCTTGCTGCCCAAAAGCTATGATTTTGTTTACGAACACATTAAAACCGAATTACAACTCAGCTCTATATCGGGTGGTACGGACATTATTTCTTGTTTTGCTCTGGGCAACCCCGCCCTTCCAGTCTATAACGGTGAATTGCAATGCCTTGGCTTGGGAATGGCAGTTGCTGTCTTTGATGAACAAGGACTATCCATTCAACAAGCACGAGGTGAATTAGTCTGCACCAAGCCCTTCCCTTCCATGCCGCTTGGTTTTTGGAATGATGACGATGGCAGCGCTTATAAACGGGCTTATTTTGAACGCTTTCCAGGAGTTTGGGCCCATGGTGATTTTGCAGAGATCACGGAACATCATGGACTGATAATCTATGGGCGCTCTGATGCCGTCTTAAATCCAGGAGGGGTACGTATTGGCACTGCTGAGATTTACCGACAGGTAGAGAAAATAGATGCCGTGGTTGACAGTATCGTGATTGGGCAGAATTGGGAAGATGACGTGCGCATTGTTTTGTTTGTTGTACTACGCCCAGGCTTAAGCCTTGATGAAGCACTCTGCACCACCATATGCCAAACCATTCGCGAAAATGCATCCCCGCGTCATGTCCCTGCAAAAATCATACAAGTCACAGACATCCCAAGAACCATGAATGGTAAAATAGTAGAGATTGCCGTGCGACAAGCAGTCCATGGACAAGCTGTAACTAATTTGCAATCCTTAGCAAATCCCCAGGCATTGGATTGTTTTAAAAACAGGGCGGAGTTGGTAAATTAACATGATAAAAAAACACCAAAATGCCCGATGTGCTTGGGTAACGAAGGATCAGATTTACATTGATTATCACGATAAAGAATGGGGCATACCGGTTTATAACAACCATCAATTGTTTGAGTTTCTTATTTTAGAAGGCGCTCAAGCTGGGTTGAGCTGGCTGACTGTCTTAAAAAAAAGAGCGAACTATCGAGCTTGTTTTGATAACTTCGAACCCCATAAAATTGCCTGCTATAACCAGGATAAAATAAATGAATTATTAAATAACCCTGGCATTATTCGTAATCGATTGAAAATAGGTGCCGCTGTTATTAATGCGCAAGCCTATTTAAAATTAATGGAGGAAGGCACTGATTTTTCTGAGTACCTCTGGCGCTTTGTTGATGGACAACCCATTAAAAATCGATGGATAAATGGCACACAAGTGCCATCTAAAACATCGATTTCAGACTGCATGGCAAAAGAATTAAAAAGCCGTGGCTTTAAATTCGTAGGAAGCACCATTTGTTATGCCTTTATGCAGGCAGTTGGCATGGTCAATGACCATACCGTGGATTGTATTTGCTACTCGGAATAACTTCCTAAGGGCGCTTTACTTCGCCTGATGCACCCTTCTCTCTCGTTGCGTCAGGCGGTTGAATTTGCTCCTCTACCGCAGGGCCTGACCCAAAAAATCTGACTCCGCTCAATGTATCAGCTTCAACAGCAGGCATGGCATCAGCACCACTAGCAACAGCCGAATTTACTTCAGTTGGACACTCAATTTCAGAAACATCCAATTCACACAACTGTAATTCACCAACGCCCAAGCCCAACTCTAATAGACCCTTGCCTTCATAACATGGCATACCAAAAATTGAGTTTAAGCTCCTGATGTGAGGATGCTTTTCGCCTTGTTTATTTGTATGTCCATGTATAAAAAAGACCGGGTAAGCTGTAGCAGGAGTCTCTAACAAATCATAGACTCTATTATGCATTACATCTATAAAGACTGGGTTGTTTTTATTTTTACAAGAATAAACTTGGTTGGTTTGAACATCAATTGCAAATTGTTGCTGAATCAAATCAATGGTTTTTGCCAAGTCATATATGGTGTCATCCTTATAGTTAACTTTAAATAGACTCGCTAGTGCAACAATGGTATCAAGATCAATAGGCGCATGGCTGTAAATGGTAATTTCAGTTTTGGTATGATCTAATGTATAAGACAGTATTTTTAACAAAGGTTTGTAAACCTTCTCTACCATAGCCAGCACGTCTTCAGGCGTGATCAATTCCCTAGCTATTAGTATTTGCATATTATACATGGACCTATAAAACAGGTCGTTTTTTGAGAGCAAGCCAAACGTAAATAGCTTGCCATGTTCATAAAAATCGATAAGTTTACAATCATGATTGGACAGAAGTATTTCAATAGAAACATGGGCTTGAACCAACTTCTCGAGAATCTTAAAAGTCCAGTAATCATTACTCCCTCTGTCCGCAAAGACATCACCCAAGGATATAATAACCACTGCTGGTGAAACCCACATAGCATCTAAGATGGCATTAAAGCAATCAATATCTTCTTTAGTTAAAGAACTAGGATTAGTATTGTAGAGCTCAACAAGCCATGAATATTGCTCAGAAAGGATCTTAGTTACAACTTGACTCATAATAAGTATATGAAGCAATTTTATCGCATTCCCATGAATATCACCGAAAGTAATACGTATTTTAGGCAGCGATAGTACTTGAGCTGCTGCCGCTTGAGCTTGCGGCATATTTTCAGCTGCAACCGACACCGATATTAGCTGAGTAGGAAAGCGACTAAGATCGGTAGGTATCGAAATTATTTTTGGCACGACTGTTCTCCATAACACATAGTGAATTGAACGTATTATATATGATGGATATTAAGACATTATTAAGACAACGCGCTACTCAAGCAAGTTGAGTAGCGCGTTAAAGTGTATATACCTTCCACGGATGGGTTTTCAAGTTTTATTCGATTGATTTTTACGTTAATAACGTCTTTTAAAAATAGCAATATAGTAGACTATTACTCGCTTTTAAAGACGGCATGAACGGAAAAATCAATGCGCCTAAAATCCCGAAAACCCATCCGTGAAAGGTATATCACGCAAGATCAAAGCGATCCAGGTTCATCACCTTGGTCCAGGCCGCTACGAAGTCCTGAGCGAACTTCTTCTGTGCGTCTGCACTGCCATAGACTTCAGCCAGGGCTCTGAGCTCTGAGTTGGAACCAAAAATGAGATCGATACGGGTACCAGTCCACTTGGCGTCACCCGTGGCGCGAGTGCGCCCTTCAAACACGTCGGCGTCTTTCGAGACAGCCTTCCACGTTACGTCCATGTCGAGCAAGTTCACGAAAAAGTCGTTGGTCAGCGTCTCCTGTTGCTTGGTAAAAACACCATGCTGAGAGTTGCCCACGTTAGTGTTAAGAACACGCAAGCCCCCCACCAAAACAGTCATCTCAGGTGCCGTCAGTGTTAACAATTGCGCACGATCCACCAACAGCTCCTCAGCTGATACAGCGTATTGGGTCTTTTGATAGTTGCGAAAGCCGTCTGCAACTGGTTCTAGCACAGCAAAGGAGCTTACATCGGTTTGCTCCTGCGAGGCATCCATGCGTCCAGGTGTGAAGGGAACCATGAGCTTGTGACCCGCATTTTTTAGCGCTTGCTCAACACCGGCACAACCGGCAAGAACAATGAGATCAGCCAGTGAAACCTTCTTGCCATCAGACTGAGCGCTATTGAACCTATACTGGATGTCCTCCAAGGTTTTGAGCGTTTTTGCAAGCTGGTCCGGCTGATTGACTTCCCAATCCTTCTGCGGAGCCAGACGAATACGGGCCCCATTAGCACCGCCGCGCTTGTCAGAACCACGAAATGTGGACGCAGATGCCCAAGCAGTCGATACCAATACCGAAACCGTCAGGCCAGAAGCCATGATCTGGTCTTTGAGGTCAGCAATGTCCCCTTTATCAATCAGCTTGTGATTGACTGGCGGAATGGGATCTTGCCAAATAAGTTCTTCGCTGGGAACATCTGGACCAAGATAACGTGCACGCGGGCCCATATCGCGGTGCGTCAGCTTGAACCATGCTCGAGCAAAGGCGTTTGCTAACTGATCTGGATGTTCAAAGAAATGTCTGGAAATCTTTTCATAGGCCGGGTCAAAGCGCAGAGCCAGATCAGTGGTCAGCATGGTCGGTGCGTGATGTGTTGCTGAATTATGAGCATCAGGAATGGTTCCTGCGCCCGCGCCGCCTTTGGCTATCCACTGGTGTGCCCCAGCAGGACTCTTCGTCAGCTCCCATTCGTAGTTAAACAGATTCTTGAAGAAGTTATTGCTCCACTTCGTAGGCGTGCTAGTCCAGGTAACTTCCAAACCACTGCCAATGGTGTCGTCACCTTTGCCACTACCAAAGCTGCTCTTCCAGCCCAAACCTTGCTCCTCAATGCTGGCGGCTTCAGGCTGAGGCCCTACATGTTTTACATCGCCCGCACCGTGAGTCTTGCCAAAGGTATGTCCGCCCGCTATAAGTGCAACCGTCTCTTCATCGTTCATGGCCATACGAGCGAAGGTCTCACGGATATCCCGCGCAGCAGCGAGTGGATCAGGGTTGCCATTCGGGCCTTCCGGGTTGACATAAATCAGACCCATTTGCACAGCACCGAGGGGATTTTCAAGATCCCGCTTACCAGAGTAGCGTTGGTCGCCCAGCCATTCGCCCTCGGAACCCCAGTAGATGTCTTCTTCTGGTTGCCAGATGTCTTTGCGCCCACCCGCGAAGCCGAAGGTCTTGAGACCCATAGAATCCAATGCAACATTACCGGTGAGAATCATCAGGTCAGCCCAGGAAATTTTCTGGCCATACTTTTGTTTGATGGGCCAGAGCAGTCTGCGTGCTTTATCGAGGTTGACGTTGTCTGGCCAGCTGTTAAGGGGGGCAAAGCGCTGGCTGCCACTGCCGGCACCGCCACGACCGTCCCCAATACGATAAGTACCAGCGCTGTGCCATGCCATGCGAATAAATAGTGGTCCGTAGTGACCGAAATCTGCTGGCCACCAGTCTTGTGAGTTCGTCATCAATACCTGAAGATCCTTCTTCACAGCTTCAAGATCGAGGCTTTTGAACGCTTCAATGTAGTTGAAATCCTCACCCATTGGGGAAGATAGGGATGAGTGTTGACGTAGAACATTCAGCCTCAGCTGCTTCGGCCACCAGTCGCTGTTCGATGTTCCTCCACCAGCAGTTTGATGAAATGGACACTTGGATTCAGTTGACATGTTACTCTCTCCTTAAAAACCTGAAAACCCATCCGTGAGGTATATCCTTAATTATGGTCGCAGCTTTTAACGATAGCAAGTTATCATAGCAAAAGCAGAACACTGTTCACCAAAACACAATTCTTGACTGCCAATGGTCTGAGTCGCCCCTACTTGCTTCTCTTTAACAAAATCTTTCGCTTGCATAAAACCCATATGGCTGCAAAAAGAATTGGCTGACCGCGAACCACAACCCTTATTGTGGTCATAACACCAATCAACCCGATAATTATTAAAGCGCGGGCTCACAAATTGTTGTTCACGATAATGATAAGGTTTAGGGGGTTGGTGTGATAAGGAAGTGGCACAACCTATAGTCATAAAACCATTGCACCGCCATCCAATGCAGCGTTCTTTAGTGGCAAAATAATGTGTCAAACCCACATTGTAAGCAATCACATTCTGACTGGAATAATCATAACCCATTAGTTGACAGTAACGATTTGCCACTTTTTCCCCACATTCTGTTCCACCAACCGTGCAATAATCCAAACGCTCACCATGGAAAGTGGGATGCCAAATGTTTCTAAATGCTTGGTTATTTAACTGTTCAGTGTTTGCATAAGCGGATGTGAAACAAAATAACAACAGTAACATCGTTTCGGAAAAAGTGGCCGCGCGCAGTATAAACATAAATAAAAACTCGATATCGATGATTCAGACATAGTAGCCCATGACGACTTACAGGCACAAGAGGATGCTAAATTTTCACCTGAATAGGACTGTTTTTATGCCTATTTAGCGCTTTCATCAACTATGAAATAACACACCGTACTCAAATAGTGCGCCATTACGAGCGGATAATCATGGTTTAATAAGCGTAATGAGTTGGCTGCGTAGCGCGTAGCCTTGATGCAGCGCAGCGTAATCAAGGTTTTAACAATTCAAATGGAGAATCTCTCTAAATAGGATTAGTACTGTCAATAAACAAATGTTCCAAGTCAAACAGGTCAGAAAGATGTTGGCCTAATGCTTGAATGCCATAACGTTCAGTTGCATGATGTCCACAGGAGTAATAGTGGAGGCCTAGCTCCTTGGCTTGATAATACGTACGCTCAGATACTTCGCCACTCAGAAAAGCATCTACACCCAGACGAGCGGCATCTTCAATAAAATCTTGAGCCGCACCGCTGCACCAGGCGATATGATCAATCAATTGATTAGGGCCTGCGATGTGCTGCGGTCTGCGTTCGAATTTCTGTTCTAAAAAATCAGTAAACTGCTTGCTGTCTATTGCTTTTTTCAGCCTCCCAGACCACAGGAGATTGTCAGTAGAACCCGCTTTATGCATTTGCACCGATTGAACCTGGAGCAATTGCGCGATACAAGCATTATTTCCAAGCTCAGTATGACAATCTAAAGGCAAATGGTATGCCAATAAATTGATGTTATTATTGATGAGGTTCCCCACCCTTTGGCGCTTCATCCCAGTGATCACAGGCTCTTCGCCACGCCAAAAATAACCATGATGAACTAAAAGTGCGTCGGCCTGCCATGACGCTGCCTGCAAAATAACCTCATCGGAGGCTGTCACAGCGGTACAGATACGAGTTATCTTATCTGTACCTTCAATTTGCAATCCGTTAGGCGCGTAATCGGTAAAACCCGCACAGTTTAAATACTGATGCAGGTATGAAACCAACTCATGCCTTAAAATCACCGCTCAGATACCCGTCTGATGTCTGCACCTAATAAGGATAATTTTTCTTCAACACGCTCATAACCCCTGTCCACATGATAGATGCGCTCAACAGCGGTTTCACCATCTGCTACCAAGCCGGCTAATATCAAACTTGCTGAAGCACGTAGGTCTGTAGCCATCACGGGAGCACCAGTTAGTCTCTCAACGCCTGTAATAATAGCCGTGTTGCCATTAAGCTGAATCTGTGCACCCATGCGCTGAAGCTCTTGCACGTGCATGAACCGATTTTCAAAAATGGTTTCTACTATGGTTGAAGATCCTTCTGCCACAGCATTCATAGCCATAAATTGTGCTTGCATGTCAGTTGCAAATGCAGGATAAGGGGCTGTAGAAATATTCACAGCTTGTGGGCGTTTGCCGTGCATGTTCAACGACACCCAATCCTCACCTATAGTTAACTCTGCACCAGCTTCTTCAAATTTACACAATTGAGAAAGCAAAGTATCCGGACGTACCCGTTTCACGGTGACATGACCACGAGTTAATGCACCAGCAGCAAGGTAAGTACCTGCTTCTATCCTGTCAGACATAACAGAATAAGAACCGCCAGCAAGGGCTTCAACGCCTTCAATTTCTATAGTAGACGTACCAGCTCCAGAAATTTTAGCCCCCATTTGAATTAGAAAATTAGCCAGATCAACCACTTCAGGTTCGCGGGCTGCATTTTTAAGAATGGTAGTACCTTCTGCAAGTACAGCTGCCATCATAATGTTTTCTGTACCTGTAACTGTAACTGTATCAAACATGATGCGCTTGCCTTGTAATCGGCCTTTTTTACAACGCGCATTAATATAACCGTTTTGTACTGTGATATCAGCACCCATTGCTTTTAGTGCTTTCAAATGCAAATCAACCGGACGCGTACCGATGGCGCAACCGCCAGGTAAAGACACATCGGCTTTTCCAAATCGTGCCAGCATGGGACCTAATACTAAAATGGAAGCACGCATGGTTTTAACCAAGTCATAAGGTGCTACGAACTCATTTACTTGACTGGAATCCACTTGAACGTTCATTTTTTCATCAACAATCAAATGGGCACCCAATTGACCTAATAACTCCATCATCGTAGTAATGTCTTTAAGATGAGGTACATTGGAAATGGTTACATTGTCACCCGCAAGTAAGCTTGCAGCCATAATAGGCAGTGCTGCGTTTTTTGCACCGGAAATAACCACTTCACCATGCAATGCTTTACCACCGTTAATCAATAATTTATCCATTTTGTTGCTCCCATTCGCCTTTTGTCCAGGTCTTCATGCTGATAGCATGGAGTTTTCCTGTGGTAATATAATCATTAAGCTGTGCATACACCCACTGTTGTCGCGCAACTTTTGATTTGCCTAAAAACAGATCTGTTACAACAGTTAACTGATATTTATAACCATCACCATCTACTTTAACAAAAAACACATCCCCACTGTTTTTAATTCTTACTTCAATTTCTTCATTACTTAACATAAACTTGACCCACTACTTAGGACTATGAATAGCAGCGCGTGAAAACCCCCTCATGCAGTGCCATCCACAGTCCAAATTATTACAGTTGTTCTAAAACACACTCCACACCACAAAATTCAGCCAAAGACCGTGTTTCACCAGATATCCCTATTACTTCAAAAGTTTTATTATGCTGCTTACACAATTTCCTAGCCTCAATAAGCAAAGCAAGTCCCGCGCTGTCGCAATGACTCACATTACTCAAATCCAAACACAAGCGGTCACTGCCATCAGTTATCATCACTTGCTGAAGTTTCGCGCGCTCAGATATTACTGATTTAAAAGTAAGCTCTGTACCGAATTTAAAATTAATTGCTTTCATCATAATATAAGAGCCTTTTTATTGTGGGCTTGAGATCATGCAGTACTCAAACCTTCAATTAATTTCAGAGCCTGTCCAAAATCCAAAATCTAAGAGCGTCGTTGCTGCATTTTTTTAATAACATCAGCAATGCTTGAGTTCTGCAGCTGTTGCGCAAATTGCGATCTAAAGCTCTGTAATAAGCTGACGCCCTCAACACTCATATCATAAATTTTCCACTGTCCAGCTTGGGAAATCAAACTGTAACTCAAAGGAATATTTTGGCCTTCAGAACGAACAACAACGCTGTTTACACGTATAAAGCGACTAGAAAGAGACCCTCTAACTGGTAAAAATTGTACTGTTTCATCTGAGTAGTTCGCTAAAGGATTGGAATAAGTACGAACAACCAATCGTGTAAAGGCTTGCGAAAAAGCTACTTTTTCTGCGGGGTTGGCTTTAGTCCATGCTTGCCTGCCCAACACAGAACGAGACATCCCGACCACATCAACATGAGGCAACAAATTTTTTTCTACTGCTTTATAAATAATATCAGGATTGGATTTTAAACTGGCTTTATTGTCTTTTAGAGTGGCAATAATGCTATTAGCAGCCTGCTCTAACATAGGCACAGGAGATGTTTGAGCAACCATCGTTTGTGATAAAGTGGCACAAACAACCAACAAAAATAATTTAAAAATTCTCGCTCTCATAATTCACCTATTTTTTAATATTAAATAACAATTGGCCAATAAGATTTTCAAGGATAATCGCCTCTTGAGTCTTAGGAATAACATCGCCTTGACGTAAGTAAGGGTGATCTTTGTTTTCTTCATCTTCAAAACCAGGAACAATACTGATGTAATTAGAACCAAGCAAACCTTCAGTCAAAATTCTTGCAGACGAATCGTCATAAGGTATTTTTTTATCAGATCTTAAGGTCATTGTGACTTTGGCATTGAGCTCACCGGGTTGCAACTCAATGTGACTCACTTCACCTATTCTTACTCCAGCCACAGTAACGGGTGCGCGCACCTTCAATCCACCTATATCAGTGAAATCTGCCGTTACCTGATAGCCCTTTTCGGATAAAAAGTCAGAAATGCTACTGACTTTTAATGCCATTACCGATAAAGCCAACAGGCCTAACAACATAAATATTCCTACACTCATGTCCACATAACGTTGCTTATTCATCTACCAGTCTCCAATCATCATTGCAGTCAATAAAAAGTCTAGCCCTAATACGGCAAGCGATGAGTACACTACTGTCTTAGTCGTTGCCTGACTAATGCCCTCCGCAGTCGGGACACACTCAAAACCCTGATATACTGCTATCCAAGTTACGACAAAAGCAAAAACAATACTCTTAATAATACCGCTTAAGACATCAATACGAAAATTAACTGCCGCCTGCATGTTAGACCAAAAACTTCCCGCATCTACACCCAACCAATGTACGCCAACAAAATACCCCCCATAAATGGCCACTGCGGAAAAAATCAGTGCCAGAACGGGCAGAGAAATACATCCGGCAATAAATCGAGGATAAATCACCCGGCCCAAGGGATCCACACCCATCATATCCATACTGGATAACTGTTCGGTTGTTTTCATCAAACCAATTTCAGCAGTTAATGCAGAACCAGCTCTACCGGCAAACAGCAAGGCACTGATAACAGGTCCCAATTCTCTTGCGATGCTTAAAGCCAATAATTGCCCAAGTTGACTGCCTGCACCAAATTTTTGTAAGGTATGGTAGCCTTGTAAACCAACAACCATTCCAATAAACAAACCGGAAACAACAATAATCAAGCAGGATAAAACGCCAATAAAATACAGTTGATGGCGCAACAAAGGCCATAATCTAGGTATGCCCGGTTTTCTAAACAGCATGGTAAACAAAAAAATGCCCGAGGCGCCTATTTGTTGTAAGACCTGTGCACCACGATTACCAAAACGCGCAATGACATCAAGCATCTAATAGCTCCTCTGTATAGGGCCTGGCTGGGTAATGAAACGGCACAATCCCATCCGCTTCGCCATGCATGAACTGTTTCACTTGAGGTTCTGTGGATTGCTTTAATTCGGCAGGAGTCCCCTGCCCTATGATTTTGCTACCTGCTATTAAATAAATATAATCTGCAATAGAGCAGGTTTCCTCAACATCATGGGAAACGATAATGGTGGTTGTGTGCAGCAATTGATTAAGTCGCTTAATCAAACGCACCAACACCCCCATAGAAATGGGATCTTGCCCTGTGAATGGTTCATCATACATCATGAGTTCTGGATCGAGAGCAATGGTTCTGGCCAAAGCGACCCGTCTCGCCATCCCACCAGACAACTCTGCTGGCATGAGATGTGCCGCACCTCGTAAGCCAACTGCCTCTAATTTCATCAGTACGATATCACGCACCATAGATTCATTTAATTCGGTGTGTTCCCTTAAGGGAAATGCCACATTATCAAAAACAGAGACATGAGTGAATAAAGCACTGCTTTGAAAAAGCAAGCCCATACCGCGTCGTGCCTCATATAATTCCTTGCGAGACAATTGGTGCATGTCTTGATTTTGCACGAAAACCGTACCACTATCAGGTGTCAATTGAGCACCTATCAAACGCAATAATGTCGTTTTTCCAGAGCCACTAGGGCCCATAATGGCAGTGATTTTTCCGCGTACAACCTCCATATTAATACCGTCAAAAATGCAGCGACCACCTCGTGTAAAGATCAGATCCTTGATTTCAACCCAATTTTTAGGCATGCTCTCATTTCCACATTCAGTCAGAACTGTAAGTATATACTGGATCAGAAGAAAATGCATGCCGAACGAGCCATTCGGCGCCCCTATATAAAAAATAGACCTTTTACAGCTCAAAAACCAACCAACATTACATCAAACAAAAATAGTATGTTAGAATAAACAAACGAAAAAAAAGAATATAAAACCCATGAATTTTTGCAAACTTGGTCTGGCAGTTATCGAAACGGAGGCACAAGCTGTCTTTGAATTAACACAAAGGATCGATGCCAGATTTGAACAAGCATGTGAACTGTTGCTTGCTTGTAAAGGACGCATTGTAGTCACTGGCATGGGTAAATCTGGCCATATTGCCAATAAAATAGCAGCTACATTTTCCAGCACTGGCAGTCCGGCATTTTTCATGCATCCAGGCGAAGCAAGTCACGGCGATCTGGGCATGATCACGCGCCAAGACACTGTTGTAGCAATATCTCACTCGGGAAATACCCATGAAATTGTTACCCTACTGCCCTTATTAAAACGACTTGAAGTACCACTTATTGCGCTAACGGGCAATTGCCAATCCACCCTTGCTAAAACAGCCGATGTACATTTGGATGTCAGCATCAAATATGAGGCTTGTCCACTTGGTCTTGCCCCAACAACCAGCACAACTGTTGCCTTGGTTATGGGCGATGCACTTGCCATAGCACTCCTGCAAACCCGAGGGTTTAGTGCCGAAGATTTTGCCTTATCACATCCAGGCGGTACACTGGGCAAACGATTGTTACTTCGTGTTGAAGAATTATGTCATAAAGGGGATGAACTTCCTTTGGCAAATGAGCACGCAACCATCAGTGAGGCGTTAATTGAGGTAACTGATAAAAAATTAGGCATGACTTGTGTGGTGGACAATCAAGGTTATTTAAAGGGCATCTATACCGATGGCGACATCCGACGGACTTTAACGCACCAATATGACATTAACACGACCCAGTTAAAAGAAGTGATGACTCAAAATGGTTATACTATTGACAAAACCATGCTGGCAGCAGAAGCATTGGCGGTGATGCAAAAACACAAAATAACGTCATTAGTAGTCATTGATGAAAACAAAAAACCTTATGCTGTACTGCATTTACATGACTTATTAAGAGCTGGTGTGTTTTAAGGAATTAAAAATGAATGAGTTGCTGGAAAAAGCCAAAAAAATTAAATGTGTTGTTTGTGATGTCGATGGTGTTCTTAGTGATGGTCTGCTTTATATTGATAATTTTGGCAACGAACTAAAAACATTCCACGTGCATGATGGCATGGGTTTAAAATTACTGATGGCTGCGGGGATTGCTGTTGCCGTTATCACTACATCACGTAATAAAGTCGTTGATCACAGAATGCATCAACTGGGGATCACACATTATTATAAAGGACAAGTAGACAAGCAGGCGGCATACCACGAACTAAAAGAAACCCTGATGCTCCAAGACGAACAATTTGCTTATATTGGTGATGACTTACCTGATTTACCACTCATTCAAAAAGTTGGTTTAGGCGTTGCCGTGGCTAATGCCGTGTGTCAAGTTAAAGAGTTTGCTACTTGGAAAACAGAACGAAATGGTGGCTCTGGTGCAGTTCGCGAATTGTGTGATTTAATTCTCAAAGCACAAAATAAGATGGATTTGGCTTTAACCAGTTATTTAAGCCAATGAACATACTCAAGCAACTGATTTGGTTGTTGCTCACGGTCATACTGCTTGCCTGTTCAGGCTGGTTTTTTACGCATTCTAAAAAAACCAACCTTTTAGATGCTGACCGCTTGTCATCTACTGCGGATACGAGCATATCACAATTAACCGTGCGCCAATTCAGTCCTGAGGGTCAATTAATGCACTTTTTAACGACCCCTCTGATGCACCACATTCCCAAAGGCGATGTCAACATACTGCAAATGCCACATATTATCATCTCTCAAGTTGGCCAACCGGCTTGGGACATACGTGCTATAAAAGCAAAGTCATTTGATAAAAATCAACGTATAGTCTTTACAAAAAACGTAATTGTCCATCAAAAAGCCGGTGGTAAAACCCAAGAAAGCACTTTAACAACTGAAAAAATCGTCTATTTCCCCAAAGAAAAAAAAGCGACCAGCGATCTTCTAGTAACTTATGAGCAACCAGGTAATTTCATGCAATCCAAGGGCATGAATGCTTATCTAGATGAAAAAAGAGTCGAGCTGTTGCATCAGGCAAGGGGAAGCTATGTCCCTGCTAAAGGTTAGTCTCTGCTCGCTTTTTGCGAGCTTTATAACTACAGCCTACGCGCTCACTGCAGATAAAGATAAAGTCATGCATGTCGTTGCAGACTCAGCCGATTTAAGCCAACAAAAGCATACAGGCACCTACACTGGCAATGTTGAATTCATACAGGGCACAACGAACATTCGTGCAGCAAATGCCGTTACCAAAGGGAATGTTAAAAACCAATTAATATTAGCTTTGGCCAATGGCACCAAAGGACAACAAGCCCATTACTGGACAGAGACCGGCCCGAATAAACCTCCGTTTCATGCCTACGCTGACAGCATTCGTTACTATCCGCTGCGCCATTTAATTGAATTAAAAGGCAATGCCCATATAGAACAAGGACAAAATTCTTTGTCCGCAGCCGTAATTACTTATGATACTATAGAGCAACATGTTGTGTCTCAAAGCAATGGAAGTACAAGAACTACCATTATCCTTTACCCTGAAAAGAAAAAAACATGAGTGTATTAGAAGCCATTAATTTAAAAAAATCATTTAAAACGCTGCGTGTTGTTGATGGTGTCAGCATTAACATCCAAAAAGGTGAGTGCGTTGGCTTACTTGGGCCTAATGGCGCAGGTAAAACCACCTGTTTTTATATGATAGTAGGCCTCCAGTCTTGTGATGAAGGTCAGATCATACTTGCAAACCAGGACATTACCTCTGATGCAATGCACAAAAGAGCACGCTTAGGTATTAGCTATCTGCCTCAGGAAGCCTCAGTTTTTCGTAAACTTACCGTTGCAGAAAACATCATGGCCATACTTGAACTCAGACCTGATTTAAAAAAACAGGCCCGTGAGGAAAAATTAGATTTATTGCTACAAGAGCTGCATATTTCCCATTTGGAAAAAAGCTTGGGCATGGCTTTATCTGGTGGTGAAAGAAGGCGTGTTGAAATTGCCAGAGCCTTGGCAATTGAGCCATCATTCATTCTTCTTGATGAGCCTTTTGCCGGTGTAGACCCTATTTCCGTGGTAGATATTAAAAAAATCATCCAACATTTATGTAATAAAGGCATTGGTGTGTTAATCACAGATCACAACGTGCGTGAAACGCTGGATATTTGTAGTCGGGCGTATATTCTGAGCCAAGGCAAAGTACTTTGTGAAGGCACCCCTGCCGTGATACTGGCAAACCAGCAAGTAAGAACTGTTTATCTGGGTGAAGACTTTACATTGTAAATATTGGTTACCTTATGCTTTTAATCATTGATAATTACGATTCATTTACTTACAACTTGGTTCAGTATTTCTTGTGCTTGAAACAAGAAGTGCAAGTCTGTATGCATGATCAAATCAGTATCGAACAAATAAAACACCTGGCCCCTCAATATTTGGTTATTTCGCCAGGACCAAAAACACCGGATGACGCTGGCATTTCGCTACAGGCCATCAGAGCGTTGTATCGTGAATTACCCATCTTAGGTATTTGCCTTGGACATCAATGTTTGGCTCAGGCTTTTGGCGGAAAAATCATACCCGCACCTGAAATCATGCATGGCAAGACATCGTCTATTCGTCATAACAATCAAGGTTTATTTAAAAACATCCCCAATAATTTTCAAGCCACACGCTATCATTCATTGGCAGTCGAAACCAGTAGTTTGCCACCCTGTTTTACTGTAGATGCATGGGCACAAGACACCATTATGGCAATTTCACACCGTCAATACCCACTTTTTGGTCTACAATTTCATCCGGAAGCAATATTAAGCCAATATGGCCTGCAATTATTAGAGCATTTTTTAAATTATGAAACCCAATACCCTCTTTGAACAAAAAAAGATCGACGAAAAACAGGCAGGACAGCCGCGCTTAAAAGCACCGTGATGATTTTGCGGCTTAATTTTATACAAAATAAGACCGCTCTCATCTTAGAGATCCTCGTAACCAGGCTCAGGCGTTTGACTGGGCTCAGGTTCTGGCGTTTCAGGATATCCTGGTTCTAATGGCTCCGGAGTGCTGGGATATTCCATAGGTACTTCACCAGGATATTCATAGGGATCATCTGGGATTCCACTGTTTTTCAAGATAGGTCCTTTTAAGGTTTTGATATACCCTCTATCTTCGGTATATACTCGAGTTTTTGAGTTGAAACGAAACTTGGATCCCCATACAAAAAACGGCCCCACCATTTTTTGCATGGGGATCCAATACTTATAGTATAGCATTCAAATTACCAACAAGATGAACCGAGGAAAACAATATGAAGGTAGCGGTAATCACCGGCGCGGGCAGTGGCATAGGACTCGCTTTGAGCCTTGTTTATCTCCAACAAGGCGTTACTGTGGTCATGGTTGACAAAGACTGTGCCAAACTCAAAAATGAAGCAATGCAATTAGTAGCCCAATTCCCTGGCAAAGTGGTAGACATCCACTGCGATGTAACGGATGAGGCCTCTGTTAAAAATTTAGTAGAGCAAGTAAAAAATCAGTTGGGGCGCGTAGACTGGATTTATAATAATGCAGGGATTATAGGAAATTTAGCACCCATTTGGGACATTAAACCCGAACAAATTCGTCAGGTAATGGATGTAAATTTATTCGGCATGATTCACATCATCCAAGCATTTACCCCCTTACTCTTTCAGCAAAACCATCACGCCCACATAGTAAACATGGCAAGCTTATACGCACTGTGCTCCGGCTCACAACTGGCAGCATATACCATGTCAAAACATGCAGTACTTGCTTTGTCTGAATCACTGCACTTTGATCTGAAGCGCCTGGATAAACCAGTCGATGTTTCAGTGGTATTTCCCTCTTTTACAGATACATCACTGTTATCCAACCCCGCGGGCGCAAATTCTTTCCATGAGGCTCTAAAAAAACTCCTGACCTACTCCAGACCCGCCAGTGACGTTGCCACACATATAGCCCAATCCGTAGAAAAAAAGCAATTTTATATCCTGCCTGATAAAGAAGTTAAGGGGTATTGTGAGGAACGGGTTAAATCCATCGTACTACAAGAAAGCCCTCATATTAATAACATTGAAAAACTTATGAAGTCACTGATGAAAAACATACTAGCTTAGGGCCTGTCGTCAATTCTACTATAATGGTGCTAACGTGTTGATTTTCTATGCTCCGCTACTCACATACTTGCGTGTATGCTGCGTTGCGGTGCTCGGAAATCAACACGTTAGCACTCATTCTAGCGAATTGACGACAGGCCCTAGTACAAATAAATAATATACCTTCCACGTATGGCTTTTCGGGATTTTAGGCCATTCGGACTAAAGCACATGCATCTTTTGGCATGAGCTTTAGTCCGAACTCCAATAATACAAGGTATTCCATGTATTGCACACAGACTTATCCACAGAAATTGTGGGTAAGTTTTAAATTAATTTGAAGGTAAAAAACAAAAAGGCCCATGCCTGATAAGGAGATTTTTGAAATAATGTATTTTTTGATTAACAAATAACAGATTGGTTAAATAAAACTATCCACAGATAAACCTGATTTTTTCAATAAAAAAACACCCGATAGAATAACAACTATACTGCGCGCTCACAATCTGCGGTTTTAGCGTAGCCTTGATGCAGCGCAGCGTAATCAAGGTTTTAACCATTTATATGGCGCATGGAAACCTTGATTACGCTGTGCTGCATCCATATCGTTACCCATAAGTCAGCACAAAACTGAAAAACACAATGAACCAATAGGGCTCGTCATTGCGAGGCCACGAAGCATATATGGACCCTACCGG
>JBIODT010000008.1:0-29288 GCA_044445305.1 Legionellales bacterium
CTTCGTGGCCTCGCAATGACGAGCCCTATTGGTTCATTGCGTTTTTCAGTTTTGTGCTGACTTTATGGGTAACGATATGGCTGCAGCGCAGCATAATCAAGGTTTCCATGCTCCATTTAAATGGTTAAAACCTTGATTACGCTGCGCTGCATCAAGGCTACGCGAAAACCGACCGCGCGCAGTATATCTGATTAACTTAGGTGCAATTCAAATGAAACAGCCCTGGCGTTTATGCGTGGTTTTATGCAAAATCAGCGCCAATATCGCAAACATCATGATGGGTTTAAAGACGGAGTACAAATAAGTATTGATGACAAATCACAAAGCATGTCTCATGGGAAGGAGATGTCTAAAAGGAAAGCTGTCAGAAACAACAAAAATGTAAAATAAATGCCATTAAATTGATAATAATGGCGTCCCCAAGGGGGTTCGAACCCCTGTTACCGCCGTGAAAGGGCAGTGTCCTAGGCCTCTAGACGATGGGGACCTTGAACTATTTCTCCATCAACATACTAGATGCTGATGGTGGAGCTAGGCGGGATCGAACCGCCGACCTCTTGCATGCCATGCAAGCGCTCTCCCAGCTGAGCTATAACCCCAAAAATATGCATCGAAGTTTACAAGACCTAGCAGAGTGCTGTCAAGCGGTTTTTTAATTTTGCAGCAAAGTTTTAGCCAAATAAATATATTAACAACAGGCTTGTTTTCAACGCTTAAATTTGATTTAATTCGCAGCGTGTTTTAAATCTGGGCTTATTTATTAAGGCAGTGATTAAAACCCTACTCATGGAAAATGTGAACTTGAGTAAGAATCGTGAATAAATTGATTCACGATTCTTAAGTAGACTCAAGTTGGATGACAGCAAGTTAGCAAATGGAAAATGGATTATGTCTAATGATTTAGCGCTTTATTTGAGCAGGCAATTGCTCTGGCATGCACTTATTATTGCAGCACCAATTGTACTGGTTGCACTCATTAGTGGTTTCCTCATTTCTATTCTCCAAGTTGTAACCCAAATCCAGGATGCCACACTGAGCTTTGTGCCAAAAATATTGGCGGTAGTACTCATGCTCATGCTTTGCGGGGAATGGATGCTGCATTCACTGGTTGATTTTGCGCAAAACATATTTCTCAGCATCCCAGATGCAATCAAACCATGACGCTCTCTCTGTCTTGGTTAACCGCCCTGTTTTTTATTGTCATTCGCCTTGGCACTGTTGTGCTTTTTTCTCCCATTCAGGCAATACACCAACTGCCTGTCCATACGCGTTTGATTCTGATATTCATGCTCGGTATGTTACTGGTTCATTATGTGCCTGCTAGTGGGGAAAGTGACAATACGGCACTGCTCTTCGGTGGGATTGCTGAATTTGCAAACGGCTTAATTCTGACAACCAGCCTCCACGCCGCTTTTGCTGTCTTTCAAATTGCGGGACAGATTATAGACAATGAATTGGGCTTAAATTCCTTGTCTATTTTCAACCCCAGCGAACACAGTCAAGAGTCAATAAGCAGTCAGTTATTATCCATGTTGGCTGTCTTATTTTTTTTTGGCTTGAATGGGCATCTGTGGTTGTTTAAGGGATTGGCCTATTCATTTACAGTCATACCGCCAGGGAGTCTTAACCTTTTATCTGGTTTTACACCCATTATCAAACAGTTTGGTTTTATGTTTACTATGGCTTTTGTAATCAGCAGTCCCATAGTCTTCACTTTATTAACCATAGAGCTCTGCGGTGCAGTCATCACCCGTAATATGCCTCAAGTCAATACCTATTTTCTGACTTTGCCCATTAAAATAGGTGTTGGATTACTGCTGTTCATCACGATGCTGGACTATATCAATCCATTAACCAATACCATATTTGAACGTTGCTTCCAAACTTGGCAGGAAATACTGTCATGAGTGAAAAAACTGAAACAGCAACGGCTTACAAACTACAAAAAGCCAAGGAAAAAGGGCAGGTTAGCAAAAGTACGGAATTAACCACCAGCCTTTCCTTACTGGTCATGCTGGGCATGGTTGCTGCTTTATGGCCCCAAGTGCTGCATGAAATCCAAGCCTTGGAGCGACAAGCGCTCTACAGTGCCGCTCACTTTCAATTTAGTTTGAGTAATGTGCAGCATTTGCAGCAATTTATCCTACTCAAACTCACTAATTTATGGCTTCCTTTTGCTATGGCGAGTGGCTTGGCTACTGTTCTTGGTACCATCGCTCAAACGGGTCTGGTTTGGTCTAGCCATCCGCTGACCCCTGATTTTAAACGCTTGGGGTTTTCTCAAGGATTCAAAAAACTGTTTTCACTTAAAACCTGTTTTGAAGCTGCAAAAAGCACTCTTAAATTAAGTCTTGCTGCCTTATTGCTGTATTTGGTATTCAGACACCATCTGCCCACCATGTTACAACTTGCATTGACAGCCCCTGCGCAAGATCTCTCTTTTATAATGCCTTTGTTGTTACAAATAATGTTTCAATTACTCCTGTTGCTGAGCGTACTGGCACTTATAGACACATGGTACACCCGCTGGAGCTACAATAAGGGGCAGCGCATGAGCAAACAGGATGTCAAAGAAGAATACAAACAAAAAGAAGGCGATCCCAAAATAAAAGCCAAGATAAAACAACTACAATACCAACTCCGTCAAAAAACAAGCTCCTTAAAAAACATTAAAACAGCAGATGTCATCATAACCAATCCCACTCACTTAGCCATAGCACTGAAATACGAGCGTGGCGTGATGCCCGCCCCCAAAGTGGTCTGCAAAGTTCAAGGTGACTTAGTCCAGCAAGTAAAAGCAACAGCAAAAAAATACGGCATACCCATTATCGAGAACAAACAGTTGGCACGCACGCTTTATCAATCCATTGAGCTCAACCAATGGATAAGCAGTGATCTGTTTCCAATTGCTGCCAGTATTTTTAAAGAAATTTACCAACAAAGGGCAGCCATATGAGCAAACTGACCCACTTTTTTAGTAACAGCAGCGAAATGATCATGATAAGCTTTGCTACCAGCATTCTTTTCATCCTCTTTATTCCTATTCCACCAGCCCTATTGGATTTATTGCTTATTGTTAATTTCAGCTGGGCCTTAACGATCTTGCTGTTAACTTTTTATACTGACAAACCCTTGAGTTTTTCAACTTTTCCGGCTCTTTTACTGCTGTCTACTCTATTTCGTTTGGCACTCAATGTTTCTGCTACCCGACTTATTCTCTCCGATGGTGATGCCGGTAAAGTGATTCAGGCCATGGGGCAATATGTCATTCATGGCAATTACGTCATGGGCTTGGTGGTGTTTTTAATTTTAATTATTGTGCAATTTATAGTAGTAACCAATGGCTCACAACGCGTTGCTGAAGTTGCAGCCCGTTTTACTTTGGACAGCATGCCCGGCAAACAAATGAGCATTGATGCTGATTTAAATGTAGGCAGTATCTCGCAAAGCGAAGCAAAATTTCGACGCTCACAAATTGAAAAAGAAGCCAATTTTTATGGTGCAATGGATGGTGCCAGTAAATTTGTTAAAGGCGATGCCATCGCTGGAATTTTAATCATGTTGGTCGATATTATTGGTGGTTTTGCCATAGGATTGATACAAAAAGGCTTCAGTTTAACTGAATCCATACAAACCTACACCCTACTCACTGTTGGTGATGGTTTGGTGACTCAGATACCAGCCTTAATTATTTCAACAGCGACAGGCATCATAGTCACTCGTGCTGCAACCGATGCACATTTAGGCAGTGAAATTGCCAAGCAAATCGGCGCCTATCCCAAAAGCCTTATTATGGTCTGTTGTGGTTTGACAGGCCTGTTGTTTTTAAAAGGGATACCTGTTGTCCCAGTGCTGTTTATTTTAAGTGTTTTTATGCTGATGGTCTGGCTTGCCTTAAAAAATAAACCCGAACAAGCCACTCAAAAAAGTACAGAAAGCCTGTACGAAAAAATCCGTATTCACCCCATAGAGCTTCATCTTAATAATGAACTCTATACCGCCCTGTTCACACATGAAGAGCAAGTACTTTTATCCATCCAGCACATTCGAGAACAAATCGCTTTTGACTTAGGTATAGTCTTGCCTGATGTTAAAATCAAAGCCGATAAAAAACTCAGTTATCCCTATTATCAAATTAGCGTCCAAGGTACGGGTGAAGGCGTCCATGCCTTGCACCTGGATAAGATTCTTGCGATTTACTCCTCACGAGACAAACAAAACGCAAACGCGCTTATCCAAGGCATAACCGTGCGCGACCCCAGTTATGGCCTGCCCGCACTGTGGCTGGATGTACAAGAAAAACAAGCGGCTGTCGATTCAGGTTATACGGTCTGTGAACCACTGAAAGTATTAACCACCCACCTCAACGAGGTACTGAAATCCCATGTTTCTGAGTTATTAACCCGTGAAGAAACCGAGCAATTATTACTGCAGCCGGGAGTAAAAGCACTGAGTGACGAGTTAATCCCTGCCCTGTTACCACTAGGACAAGTCCAACGCATTCTCCAAAATTTACTACAAGAAAAGGTATCCATCCGTCACCTCACGCAAATATTAGAGCTCCTGCTAGAACACGCGAAAAAATGCCCTGAGCCCGCACAGCTCACTGAATTGGTTAGAGCCGGCTTGGCCATGCCCATCTGCCAGAAACTCGTGAGCAATCAAAACAGTTTGCATGTGCTGACTTTAGAGTCAGCACTGGAACAAAAACTACAGCAACACATAACCAACAAGGACTTTTTTACCTTAGAGCCTAAGCTTATGGAAAGCCTCATCACCTCACTAGCCAATCAGGTCGAGACCATGTTGGGTGAGCGCAAACGCCCCATACTACTGTGCTCCTCACTGCTAAGAAGACACATCAAACAAATAACACAAAGGGTGATTCCCCACTTAACCGTACTGTCTATGAGTGAAATACCAGTGGCTATTCAAGTAGAATCTTTTGGAGTGGTTCAATGTTAGACGCAATAACAACAGCACAATTAGCAATGGATTTTGATCAATTAAAGCTACAATCTATCAGTCAAAACGTGGCCAATATGAATACCATTGGCTTTAAAAAACAGCTGCTAGAGCACGCCAGTTTTGATGATCAACTACAACCACAAATGAGCAACATGGTAAGCCAACTACAAACCTCACAAATGAACGCCCAAGGCTCCTTCTCTCAAACACAAAACCCCATGGATGTAGCGCTGTCTGGTGATGGCTATTTTCAAGTACAAAATGAACAAGGCATTTTTTATACCCGTCGCGGGGATTTTCAAATCAACAACCAAGGCGAATTGGTCACAGCAACGGGTGAAACGCTGCTCGGCAACAGTGGCACCGTTAAAGTCGATGACAGTACTTTTACACTGAATGCTCAAGGCGCTGTTTTTATCGAACACCGCCAGGTAAATCAGCTGAACATCATGCAATTCAATCAACCTGAACAGTTACGCTACGTTGGCAATGGGCTTTATCAAACCAACGAATCGCCAACCCCAAGTGCCAGCAACACCCGAGTTTTACAAGGATTCATTGAGCAATCCAATGTCAAATCCATCGATGAAATGATGGATTTAGTAAAAATATCCCGCCATTTTGAAGCCAGCCAACGGGTCATGCGCACTGCAGACAGTTTGTTAGCCACCGCCATCAACCAGTTAGGAGAAGGAAATGTCTGACGCACTGTCAATTGCCGCCAGCGGTCTTAAATCTGAAGAATATTACATTGATAAAATAGCCAATGATTTGGCCAATTTAAACACCCCCAACTACAAAGCCAGTAAATTAACTTTTGAAGACGTGCTTTATCAAAACATCAATGGCAAAAACCCACTGTTCCACAACCAACCCAGTGCCAAACTGGGTCTAGGAACGGCTGTGTACAAATCAGGTAAAGATTTTTCAACAGGCCCCTTAAAAGCCACCAACAATTGGAATGATGTGGCCATCAACGGCTCGGGTTTTTATCAAGTCATTAATAATGACGGCACTGTTGCCTACACTCGAAACTCAAGTTTCAGTATTGATGCAGAGCATTATCTAACAACCACCGACGGCTTACGTTTAGCAGACAACATCCAAATTCCAGACGATTTCACCAAAGTGTCCATCCAAGCCAATGGCGATGTAGAAGTCACCTTAAGTGATGAGCCCGAAGCGCAATTATTAGGCACCATCCAACTGGCCAAATTCATGAATCCTGAAACCTTAAATCCCATAGGTGCGGGTATTTATACACCAACCGATGAATCAGGTGAGCCACTCACTGACAATCCTGGGAGCAGTGGTCTTGGATCTTTGGCTCAAAATCAAATAGAGGGCTCCAATGTGGATATGGTGAATTCACTCATGCAATTAACCATGGCCCAACGGGTATACCAACTGAATGCCAAAGCAGTACAACTGGCAGATGAACTGGAAAAGATGACCAATGAAATTCGTAATTAGTCTATTAATGCTGTTGGCTGTATCAGCTCATGCGCAAAATACCATGCGCTTTCAAGCACACAGCAGCATACAAACGGGCTGTTTAGGCGACTTACTCCTAATCACCCCAGATAAAATGCATTGGTCAAAAATTCGACTAGACAGCAAGCCGCGCACTGGCGAACACATCAGCAAGGATCAAATCATTGATTGGTTAACCAGCAAAGTTGGTGCCTTTCCTTATAAATGGAAGGGGAAAAAATCAACCCTTATCCAACAAGTAAGCCAAAGCAGCGGCATCCAGTTACAGCAGAAAGCCCAAACGGCTCTGAGCAATCAATTAAAAAAACAGACCTACAGTCAGATTGAACTCACCCCCAAAACCAGTCTGCAAGACAGTGCCTTTCCCCTGTCTGAATTTACAGTACAAGTACCCACATCTTATCCTACAGCCAAAAGGGTTTGTGTCCGCTTAAAGCATGGCAAACACGCAAGTTCCATCTGGTTTGCAGTAAAAGCCTATAAAAACGTACTCGTTGCGCAACGCGCATTAAAAAAACACACCACAGTACAACAAGCTGATTTTGTCTTCAAAAAACGCAACCTTGCCGGCTTAACCGAAAAACCGTGCACAAGCCTAAACCCGAATGCCTGGCTTAAAAATTCAATGAATAAAAATCAAATCCTAACCGAAGACAACTTAAGCACCCCACCCCTGGTGCTACGAGGGCACACAGTGACGGTGCGTGTGGCCAGCAAGAGAATTACCATCACCACTGAAGCCATAGCACAAAAGGATGGCTACCTTGGTGAAAAGGTACGCATGCAAAACCCCAAAAGCCACCAGTATTTTGTAGCAACCATAACCGCTAAAAACCAAGCGGAGCGTCTCTAATGAAACCGATGCTCACCCTGTTGTTTTTTCTAATGCATGCCACTCAAGCCGCTTGGGCCATTAATTTATTTAACGAAGAACTGTATAGACCCTTAGTTGCCGATCGCAAAGCGACCTTACCTGGAGACATCCTCACCGTCATCGTACTGGAGACATCCAATGCACAAACCAGTACCGACCTTTCCTCAAGTAAGGATATCAAAACGGCCCTAGAGGCGGGATACAACAAGGACAATCATGAGGTGCAATTTGGCCTGAAGGGCAAAGGCCGTAGTGCTGCAAAAACAGGACGCAATGGCAAAATTAAAGCCGCCCTGACGGTGCGGGTTAAAGACCTATTGCCTAACAAGAGCTACTTTGTTGAAGGCATACAAATGATCACCATCAATGGAGAACAACAAAAAATGGTGCTCAGCGGCATTGTGCGCCCCGAAGACATCAGTCCACAAAATACGGTTTTATCCACACGTCTTGCTGAAGCCCGCATTACTTACACAGGTCAAGGCTCGGTGTCTAATTCGCAAGATCGCAACTACATTTACAAAATTTTATCTTTTGTGGGCCTGGTATGATAAAAAAAGTACTGCTTGCATTGGTTACAATGACACTCTTGTCACACGCGACCGCCGCAGTGCGCTTAAAATCCATTGCCAGACTTTCCGGCCTGCAAGAAAACCCCATCACAGGCTATGGGCTGGTTATTGGTTTAGCAGGCTCAGGCGATTCCAGGCGCAATAAAGACACAACCCAGGCCATTTCTAATTTATTACAAACCTTTGGCGTCACCATCAGTCCTAATGAAGTCAATAGCAGAAATACGGCCACAGTGATCATCACCACCAACCTGCCTTCTTACGCACACCAAGGTGATAAAATTGACATTAATGTTGCCTCCTTAGGCGATGCCAAAAGCCTGCTTGGTGGCACCTTACTGGTGACACCATTAAAAGGCGCTGACAATTTTGTCTATGCGCTGGCACAAGGCCCGATTTCAATAGGTGGATTTAAATACGATCTCTATGGCAACATCATTCAAAAAAACCACCCAACTACAGGCCTTGTTCCTGGTGGTGCCATCGTTGAAAAGACCCTCTACAACGATGTGATTGATAAGACCGGTGATGTGCATCTTATTTTAAACCACGCCGATTTTACTACTGCCAATCACATTGAAGAAGCCATCAACAAACAGTTTGGTGACAAAACCGCCCTAGCTCGTTCAGCACAAGACATTGAAATACACCCACCCTTGCCAAGCAGGCAGCATTTTATACGTTTTGTCAGTCAGCTGGAAAACCTCGTCATTACCCCAGACAACGTACCTATGGTAGTTGTCAATGAACGAACCGGCGTTGTGGTCGCGGGGGCCGATGTAAAAATTGATGCAGTTACCATCTCTCATGGCAATTTACAAGTTGCCATCGCTACTGAATACAACGTAAGCCAGCCTACATTAATACAAAATATGGGCAAGCAAGTACACACCGCCATCACCCCAACAACCAACATCGACGTCAAAGAAGCCTCGGCTGATACGGTTCAATTAGATCAAGGTGCTACCGTCGCTGATTTAATAGCTGATTTAACCAAGGTACAGACATCCACCCGTGACATCATAGCCATTTTAGAAAGTTTAAAACGAGCCGGGGCCCTACATGCTGAGTTGGTGCTGCAATGAACTTAAGGAACCTATTATGAATTCAGAGCCCACTATTAAATTAGTAAGTTTGGCCCTCGATGCGGCATTAATGAGGCAGACGGCCATTGCCTATAATGTGGCTAACAGTAACAGTCCTAATGCTCAAACGATGGAAGTTAACTTTGAACAACAGTTAGATGAACAGGCCCTCATCACTAACGCTGAAGATCCGTCCGCCATCACCCCCTTTTATCAACTAAGTGAACAGCATTCATCGGTTGATGAACAAATGGCATTAAGCGTGCAAAACAGCACTCAGTACCGTGCCTTGATCAAAGGATTAAACCAAAAACTCGCCATTATGAAATTAGCTTTACAAGGAAACAACCAATAATGAATTACAACCAAATTTACAGCATTGCCAGCCAAGGCATGAATGCTGAAAAATTACGCGTAGATGTAGTCGCTAACAACATCGCCAACCAACACTCGCTACAAAGCGCAAATGGCACTGCCTTTCAAGCCAGTCAGGTGGTGACTACAGCCAAACCTTTTGCTGACTTTATAGAAGGTAGCGGTGATTTAGGCATTGATTCCATAGAACTTGTTTCTGAAAACCTCCCACCGAATAAAGTCTACCAACCAGGCCATCCTGCCGCAGACCAACAAGGTTATATCACCTATCCCGGCATCAGCACTGTTGATGAAATGACTACCTTACTGAAAGCTTCTCGTGCTTATGAAGCCAATATTAAAATCATCAATACCGCTCATAGCCTTTACTTACAGGCACTAAGTATAGGAGAGGAACGATGAGAATTGAGGCACTGCCGAGTCCATTTATGAATGCCACATCAGTTGCTGGCATTGAAAATACTCAGAGCACTGAAAAAACCGAGCCGTCTTTTGCCAATTGGCTGGGTGACAAAATGATCGCCACCAATGAGCAATTAAATTCAGCTGACGCCGCTTTAACACAGTTGGCCAGTGGGCATGCTGAAAACTTACATCAAACCATGCTCAGCTTAGAACAAGCCAAACTGTCTTTTCAATATTTAGAACAAATCCGTAACCGCTTAATGGGTGCTTACCAAGATTTATTAAGAGAGCAAATTTAACATGATTGATTTACAACAAGCCTTACCCTGGTTTAACGCATTAGCAATGAAGCGCAAAGTCACTTTGTTACTCAGCTTGATGCTTATTCTTGTGGCGACAATCTGGGTCAGCTGGTGGGCGCTGACCCCAAGCTACGCCGTTTTATTCAATCATCTGGATGAACAAGATGCCAATAAAATTTTAAGTCGATTGGAACAAGAGCACATCAACTACCAACTTCAAAATGGCGGTAGCGAGATATTAATCGATAACAGCCTCATTGCTAAAACCCGCCTTAAAATGATGGATGGTGGCATGCAATTGGCCGCCAGTGTCGGCTTTGAATTATTTGATAAAAGCGACTTTGGCATGACTGATTTTTCACAAAAAATCAATTACCAACGCGCCTTACAAGGTGAGCTGGAACGAACCATCGCCAGCCTTGATGAAATCAGCCAAGCACGGGTTCATCTCATGATTCCAGAAAACCACCTGTTTGAAAAAGAAGACAACCACCCTAAAGCTGCAGTCACCTTACATTTAAAAAGAACCTTAACCGCCAAACAAGTACGCAGCATCCAACAATTGATTATGGCAAGCACCGCTCATTTGACGCAAAACGACGTGGTGGTCGTCGATCAAAATGGCAACACCCTTTCTGCTGCCGACGACGACGGCTTAACCACGCATCTGTCCACTAAAAAGTCAGTAGAACATTATCTAAATGACAAGGTCATGCAAATGCTGCATAAGATCTTCGCTGAAGATCAGGTCATGGTTAAAATAGATGCTTCATTAAACTATGATGAAATCCAACGCGAGTTGACCAAACCGCAAGCCCACGGCCAAATCACCCATGAAAAAGAAAGCAAACACACCTCGACCAACAAATCAGAAAAAAACAAGCAAAATCAAGACATTACTCTTGAAAAATCCTACCAATTTGGCAGTGAAAAGGAGTTGTTCAAACGTGCCAATGGCACCATAGACCAGTTGTCCATCAGCGTTGTATTGCCGCAACAAACTAAAGAGCAAACCATTGATAAAGTACGACGCCTGGTAAAAAACACCGTCGGGTTTAATGAAAAACGCGGCGATACCATCAGTGTAGAAGCCCTCATTAATCCTGTAGCCCTGGTATTACAATCCAAAGTTAGCCACAAAATGGTGCCTGATAACAAAGCGGTTGCAGATGCCTTGAGTAAAGACGCAATCCTCATGCTCCTGGTGTTATTTATAATAATCAGCACCACTTCGACTGTCCTCATCAAACGCATCAGACATAAAAAACGTCAGTTGCTGTTAATTGAATTAACGACCTGGCTGCACCACCATGAACAGTGACTTCAAGAGACTGCTATTACAAATGACAGCATTACCTAAGCTTGATCAACAGTGGATCCTCGGCCAGTTAACGCCTGCGCAACTGAAGCAATTTGATGCGTGTCAGGGCAATGCATTACTCAGCAAAGCAAGGCGTTTTCGTAACTTGCCTTATACCGAAAGCCAACTGCCTCATTTTTGTAATGAGCTTAAGCAGCAAGCCCCGCTTTATGTCGCCATCATCCTGCAACAGGGTAATTTTCAATGGCAGCAGGAATTTTTAGACTCCTTTCAGCAAGGAGCACAGATACAACAATTATTAAAGCAAGCCATACATAGCATTAAACCGGCGGTCCAATTGTCACTGTTTCAACACTGGCAGCATCAGTTGCATTCAGATGTGGGCATGATGCCACCTTCATTTAGCGCACTACTGGAGCATTAGATGGCTAAATTATTCAAAAAAGCGGAAATAAGTACGGAAGTGGTTTATTTAAATGACAGCCAAGCAATTCAACCCGTCTTATTACCAGAACAGCCAGCTCTGGATCTAATTGAAGTGGAAATAAAAACAGAAGCAGCCTATCAAAAAGGCTATTTATTAGGTAAAGACGAAGCAAACGCCATGTTCCAACAACAAATGGCTCTTTTAAAACAACAACTGGAAGCATTAATAGCCAGCATACCTCCAGCAATAGCTGCCAACAAACAGCAATTAAACACTGAAATTGCCGATACCATTTTGTTGGTATGCCAACAGTTTTTTATTGAAAAACAACAAAACGGCAAGGCCTTAGAACAGCAGATACATCATATTTTATCCCAAATAAGCAACCAACAAACTTTAGAGTTGTGTCTGCATCCTCAAGATCTCACCGCACTGAAACAAGGGGCCATTCAAATCAATGCAGCCCACTTGAGCGGCTTGAAAATCAAGAGTGATGAATCCTTACGTTTAGGCGGTTGTCTTATAAAAACTGAGCATGGCCTTTTTGATGCCAGCATCGAAAAACAAATTGACCGATTGAAAGAGGTTTTATTGCAAATCAGACAAGACGGAATGGCTCATGCAACCCCTACTGTATAAATTACAGGCCGTTGAGCGAATTGGCGAAATAGAGCAATTGATAGGCTTAAAATTGGTAGCCAATGGCCCTCCGCATGCATTTATCGGCGAAGTATGCACCATACTGGATCAAAACCAACAAGAGCTCATGCAAGCTGAGGTGGTTGGTTTTTCACAGGGAAAAGTTTACTTAATGCCTTATGATACGGTCCCTATTCGCATGGGTTACAAAGTACGCGCGAATGGTCATCCCTTGGAGATTCAAGTCGGTGCTGCGTTGTTGGGACAGACAGTTGATGCCTTTGCCAGGCCCATAGAGCAAAAAATCAAACTCACTTGCAATCAAAACCTAGCAACCCAAAATAAAAAAACCAACCCACTGGCGCGTGCACCCATTACCGAGCGTCTCGCTACCGGTGTTGCCGCCATTGATGGACTTCTTCCTCTGGGCAAAGGACAAAGAATAGGCCTGTTTTCTGGCAGTGGTGTGGGGAAAAGTACCTTATTAGGCGCAATCGTTAAAAACAGTAGCAGTGACATTAACGTCATTGCCTTAATCGGTGAGCGTGGACGAGAGGTTGGTGATTTCATCAGCGCGTACCTGGATGAACACACGTTAAAAAAAACCATTTTAGTTGTGGCTTGCAGTGATGAATCCGCTTTAATGCGCAGACAAGCTGCCTATACCGCAACAGCCATTGCAGAATTTTTTTGCCAACAAGGCAAGGACGTCCTCTTGTTTATGGATTCAATTACCCGTTTTGCCATGGCACAAAGAGAAATTGGTTTGACCTTAGGTGAGCCACCGACTGCACGTGGGTACACCCCCAGCGTGTTTTCACTTCTTCCTGGGCTTGTCGAGCGTACTGGCAATTTTAAGAATCAAGGCAGTATCAGCGCCTTATATACGGTGTTAGTTGAAGGGGATGATTTTAATGAACCACTGGCTGATCACATGCGCGCCTTACTGGATGGCCACATCGTATTAACCAGAGAACTGGCCCAACAAGGGCATTATCCTGCGATTTCCATATTACAAAGTGTTTCTCGTTTGACCAAGCAATTGCTTGATCCCGAACAACAACAGACCATCACTCAAATCACAGCCATGATGAGCATCTACCAACAGCATAAAGATTTGATTGAGCTGGGTGCTTACAAACCGGGCGTCAATAAAGCTTTAGATCATGCGGTTCAACGCATCACAGCAATCAATCAGTTATTAACCGAAGACAGCAAAGATGCTTTATCCTTTGTGGCACTCATGCAGTGCATGCAGGACATCTTATTATGAACCACTCGCTCACAGCACTGATGACCAAATTAACTTGGCAAAAAAATGAACTGGATTTGCATTTACAAGCAGCACAAATGCAAGCACTTCAAGTACAACAAGAACTACAAAAACTGGAACATGAAAGCCAACAATTGTGCGTTGCGCCCCTGATTATCAATCCGGAATTTGAAATAAACCGATTGAATTTCACAAGCCAACAACAAGAAAAAAAGAACCAATTAAGCATGGTTCTTAAAGATCACAGCGCCGTAGAGCAGAAATTAACAGACAAACTGCAACGTGTGCATACTGAGTTAAAAATGCTGGAAAAATACTTACACAGAGAGGAGCAAGTTGCCAAGCGCGAGCAACAAAAAATTCAAGAGCATGCAATGGATGAATTTGGACTTAGAAAAGAACTGTATGAAAAAAGCCTCGTGACCAGTCCAAGTGAAGCACTATGAAAATTAATGAACACTTGCCAGTAACCGCCAAACAAAATCCATCAGAAAATCAGGCCAGCCCTCATGATTTTGAACGGTGGCTAAATAGCCCAACGCAGCAAAACAGCGGCGATGAATATTATTGGCAACATCAAGAGCAACTGCAACAATCAGCCTTGAACTTTAATGCCGCACCTGCGGTTGCGCTAAAAAAAACGCCTTCAACACCAAACCATGCCGCAGTAGATTCACATGCCCGCACGCAGCAAGAACCAACACCGATGCCCACTCAAGAGCTGCCCAGCAAGGCGCTAAGCTTAAACACCCACAACAGCCAGTTCACTGCCATGAAACTTGGAACAGAACTGCGCGCATTAGAACAGCTGTTGACACCATCAGCGCCTTTTGCAAGCAGCAACAAGGCGCCATTAAAGACTAACAACAACGCGCCACTCCCAAAAACAGCAACAAAAGGCGCAACCACCTCGACCGTTCTTCAGAGTAAAAAGCACCATCTGTTTGTTCAGGATGAAAATGCCGAATTAACGTTAAACACCCACGAGCTTGCCTCTGATGAGCAAGAACAACTCGAGCAACTGATTCAATCTTCCTTAAAACAAAAAGGCTTGATTTTAAGAAAATTCACCATTAATGGAGTGACAAAATGACTGATGCCATCAATGCAACCGATGTGAGCCAAGCAGATTATTTAAAATTATTCATGCAAGAACTAACCTACCAAGATCCACTAAAGCCAGTAGACAATCGCGAATTTATGGCTCAAATGGCACAATTTTCAGCATTACAAGAGACAAGAACCACCAATGAATACCTAACACGACTGCTGGGCATGACCAGCGGCAATCAAAGTCTGAGTTTACTGGGTAAAATGGTACGCCTAAAAGACACTGAAGGTGAAGGCAAAGTCTCAAAAGTAGAATTTTATCAAGATGCGCCCCCACAAATTTCAGTGCTCATCAACAACAGTGAACTGTCTAAAGTGGAATTAAACCAAGTTGTTGAAGTAAGGGACTAACATGAGCAATACCTACTATACCAGTCTGTCTGGAATGCTTGCAGCCAGCTGCGGCTTACAAAACACATCCAATAATGTCGCCAACATGCAAAGTCCCGGCTTTAAACGCAATGACGTCTTTTATTCTTCTTTGGGCAATGGTGGCAGTGAGTCAGGATTGGGCTCTGGTGTGTGCATTGCTGGCTCGGCAACCAATTTCAGTGATGGTAAATATTTAGAAACTTCCAGTCCTTCTGATTTGGCTGTGATTGGACCAGGCTTTTTTGTGGTGCGCTTAAAAACAGGCGAATTACTTTATACCCGCGATGGGGAGTTTGGTTTTAATAATGACGGTTTGTTAATTGACCGGCACAGTGGTGGGCAAGTACAAGGTTATGATGCTGCCGGGAATTTAGTAGCCATTCATGAAAAAGGCCCAAAATCATGTAAAGGCAAACCCTCAAGTGAAATCATACTTAATGGTTCGTGGATAAGGCATGAAAAAACCACTGCTGAAATAGAAGAACAAACCGGCCCATTTAAAAACAAATACCAAAACACCAAATTCACCATAGCGCAGGTTTACGATGCCAATGGCAAGGCACACAAATTGTCCTTTGAGTTTGAGTCTACTCCCGTTTTAGTACAAGGGGACAATACCAACATTGCCGACGATGGCAAGAGTTGGGATTTGGTGAGCATTCAATGTGATGACGCTGACATTAAGGTCGCACCTTATCAAAAAATCGTCTTTGCCGGTTTGGATTCAGCTGCTAATTCTGACAGCAGCGCCATCCACTTCAGCCTCAATGGCACACAAGAAATCAACCTTAAATTGGGCAACTATATGGACGGGTCCGAAAGCTCCGTACAACTTAAAGACTCACTCAACAATCCAGAAGGCACCAAAATTGCAACCTATCAAAACGATGGCTACAGCGAGGGCAAGCAAATCAGTTTTGCATTCAATGAAGACGGTCAAATCGCCTACAACTACGACAATGGCCAGGCCATTGAAGGCATTCATATTGGCTTAGCACGCTTTGATGATTTGGAACACAGCCTGGTGCAAACCGAGGGTAATTTATTTCGTGCCAAATCAGATACAGGGATGCACCTAGGCCGTGCCAATAAAGAGGGTTTTGGCAGCATCAAGGCCAAACAGCTGGAGTCATCAAATGTTGATTCTACTATAGAATTTGCCAATATTGTTATTCTGCAACGGATGTTCCAAGCCTGTTCTCAAATAATGGATATAGACAAACAATTATTAGAGGGATTGGAATCCACATGATACGACCCTATAGATTAATTAATGCATCCGAATTGCATGCATTAACTGTGGCTTTGGAGCAGGCACTACAGCAGTGGAATGAGGAGTACAGCCTATTTCCCATTACGGTACAGCTGAGCCTGCCAGCAAAAAATGCTGCATGGCATCATGCCACAGCGGTTCAAGCACACAATGGCACGCTGGCACTTATAGAAACAAACCACCTCACCCTTATAAAACAAGCATTATTCGGCGAACAGGATCCCTGTTTTAACCCCTCCGGTCAGATGTTTTTTTTAATCTTGCTCCAGCGCTTGTTCAAAACCGAGTGCAGTATGCCTTCATCCAATGTCTCAGAGTCCCCAGAAAACTGGTTTTACTCAGGCTCTACCTGCTTGTTATTAACTCTAAGTTGTCACACCGCCAGCGCCGTACTGGTACTCAGTCCAGATTGGGTCTACCAACAACTGCCTAAGAACCATGCAACAAGCAGCTTAAACACCATTGACCAGGCCTTGGCTGAGCAGAAGGTCACTTTAAATGTAGAACTGCTGCCCATTACCCTGCGATTAAACCAATTAATGAGCTTAAAAGCAGGTGATGTTATTGCAAGCGATCACCTACTTTCGACACCATTAAGATTAACCCAAGAAAAACAAGTCGTTGCTCACACTGAATTAGGTCTATCAGCACAGCATAAATCCATTATTTTAAAGAGGTTCTCATGAGTATTACTGTAAAAAAAATCGCCTTGTCTGCACAACCATCCCCAATGAAGGTTGAAACAAAACCTAAAGAGCAAATCACCAACAGCCATTATTTAGGTTTGGTAGAAGCCATAGAAGTACAATGCAACATACGCATAGGCACCATCAGCTTAAGCATTGCCGAATTAAGACAACTCAAAATAGGCCAAGCCCTCCAATTGCAACAAAAAACCAACGAGCCTATTGAGATAGTCCTTAATGATCAAGTCATCGCTAAAGGGGAGTTGATGAGTTATGAAGATAATTTTGCCCTACAAATTACTGAGGTGACCCACTAATGCAATCAGTAATGACTCAATCTCTAGTAGCAACCAATCAATTGGTCTTTAAAAAAGAACAGCTGTTCAACAGTCATTGGTACCACTATGGACTGGTAATGCTGGCTTTATTAATCGCTGCATTCCTAGTGGCAAAAAAAACCAAACCGACCGTGAATGGCTCAATAAAAGGCAAGATTATTGAACGCCTACCAGTACATAATAAAACCAAAATTGTCATTGTCGACTATGATGGTCAAAAGTTTTTAATTGCGGACAATCAGCATTCGTTGGCCATACAGCCGCTAGGATCCCTTCGTCATGACCACTAAGTACACAACAAGAAAAATTGCTGTTTTTGCGTTATTGATTTTTTGCCCGCTGATAGGAATGGCCGCAGCAAACATTAATTTAGGCCCCATTCATTTTGATAAAGAGACAGTCTCACCAGCACTGCAAGCATTCGCCTTACTGACGGTCTTAAGTTTGGCACCCAGTATTTTAATCATGCTGTCATCCTTCACCAGGATAGTGGTCGTTTTGTCCATGTTACGTACTGCCTTGGGTCTACAACAAACACCCCCCAATACGGTACTTATCAGCTTGTCCTTATTTCTCACCTTATTTACCATGATGCCTGTAGCCAAAAGTATTTATGCAGAAGCGTATCAACCTTATGAGGCGCAGCTCATAAGTACTGAAACGGCCTTAAATAGAGCAGCAACACCACTAAAACAATTCATGCTCAAACAAACACGTGAAAAAGACATGCAGGTGATTTTACAATTGGCAAAAGAGCCTATGCCTGCTTCTGCTGCCGAAATTAAATTTTACCAATTGGTTCCTGCTTTTTTGTTAAGTGAATTACAAACGGCTTTTCAGATAGGATTTATGATATTTTTGCCTTTTTTATTAGTTGATCTTATAGTATCGGGTATTTTAATGACCATGGGCATGATGATGATGCCTCCCATGAGCATTTCCTTGCCAGTCAAAATACTGCTTTTTGTCTTAATAGATGGCTGGGATTTGCTGGTACAGGCTTTGGTCGGAAGTTTTCACAATTAAGGATTAATATATGAGCAATCAACCACTTCATGATAAATTAGAACGCCATCTTAGTTTTTTAGCTCAAGACAGCAGCAACTTCACCTTATTGATCGAGATTTATGATTTTTACCTACAATTAGGTGATTGGGAGTCGGCACAAACTTATCTGAATAAAGCCAAAGTCATTAATCCCGAAGCCTGTTTTAACCATCAAGGCCTACTTTATTTACATCAACGTCAATATTCCCCAGCAAAAGAATGTTTCCTTGAGGCCTTAAAATTGGCAGATAGCCCTGCCCTGCGCTACAATTTAGGCTTGTCTTATTTCATGGGTTTTGAGTTTGAACAAGCATGGGACGTATTAGCACCTTTATTAGAAGGAAGCCATTTTCCTGATGCAGAACTGTTAATGGCACGCATACTTCACAGACAAGATGCTATGGATGAAGCCATTAGCCTGCTAGAAAACATACTGGAGCACAATCCAGATGACGCCGACGCCTTAGGCATGCTTGCACTCATGTATTTTGATATGAATGAAGCCGAGTTAGCCATTGAAACTGCCTTGCGTAGTTTAGAATTAAATCCTAATAATTATGATGCCACATTAGTAAGCATCATGACTCGGCTACTGACCCAAGAAACCAGCATAGAAGAAATAGAAGCATTAATAAAAATTAACCCAGAGGACACACGCCTCTGGTTTGCCTTAGGCAACACATACGTAACCCAAGGCAATACGGCGGCTGCAGAGAAAGCCCTACAAAAAGCCGTCACTATTTATCCTGAGTTTTATGATTGTCATATTGTCCTGGCTTGGTGCCAACTCCTGAACAATCGTATTAGCAAGGCCATCAATACCTACCAACTTGCCGCAAACCTTGAAGAGGAACTGGCAGATGCCTGGGGTGGCCTGGCTTTAATTCACGCACTAAAGGAAGATTATTTAGAGTCGGAACAATTAATAAACAAAGCCAAGGCGCTGAATCAGGACTGTTTTCTTACTGAGCTTGCTGAAACCATTTATTTTAATCACAAAAATCCAATCCAAGCCAAGCAGCATTTAATCAAAGCATTAAACAACAGCAAGTTGCCTGTAAGTGAAAAATTAGTTTTGGTTCTTAAGGAAATGCAAAGTTTAGAGGCATGATGCAGCAATTCAAGAAAGAACACGGGCATCATTTTTTACCCCTACGATGCGGCCGTCATTTAAAGTACCACTTTTGTGATAAGCGTAGCCTTGATGCAGCGCTAGCGTAATCAAGGTTTACATCCAGCGCAGAGGAAAGACCTTGATTACGCTAGCGCTGCATCAAGGCTACGCCACTATTTATACTGCGCGCTGCATAGTCTTTATGCGCAGCTGGTGGCGTAGAGCGTGCCACTGTCTGTTGTCGTTACTATAGCGCTCCATGGGCCACTGTTAATGCTTTGGTAAAGTAGCGGTTGGCCACTCGTATTATCCTGACCCACAACAGTGCATAGTGAATTGCTGCCACTAGAGCTGCAGCTGGTGGCATTGAAAACACCGCTGTCGGTTGTGGTGACTATAGAGCTCCATAAGCCGCCATTAATGCTTTGGTAGAGTAGCGGTTGGTTGCTCGTATAATCCTGACCCACAGCAGTACATAGCGAGTTACTGCCACTGAAGCTGCAGCTCGTGGAATTGAAAGCGCCGCCGGCTGAGCTTGACGCAGGGGTAGACATGAGAGTCCATGAGCCACCATTAATGCTTTGGTAGAGTAGCGGTTGGTTGCTCGTATAATCCAAACCCACAGCGGTACATAGCGAGTTACTGCCACTGAAGCTGCAGCTCGTGGAATTGAAAATGCCGCCGGCTGAGCCTGACGCAGGAGTCGACATGAAAGTCCATGAGCCACCATTAATGCTTTGGTAGAGTAGCGGTTGGCCGCTCGTATTATCCTGACCCACAGAGGTACATAACGAATTACTGCCACTGGAGCTGCAGCTCGTGGAACTGAAAAAACCCCCGTATTGGCCTAACGCAGGAGTCGATATGAGGGTCCATGAGCCACCATTAATGCTTTGGTAGAGTAGCGGTTGGCTACTCTCATTATCCTGACCCACAGCGGTACATAGCGAATTACTGCCACTGGAGCTGCAGCTCGTGGAATTGAAAAAGCCTCCCCGTGCACCTGGCGCTGGAGTCGGCATGAGAGTCCATGCGCCGCCATTAATGCTTTGGTAGAGTAACGGTTGACTGCTCGTATTATCCAGACCCGCTGCGGTGCATAGAGAATTACTACCACTCGAGCTGCAGCTGGTAGAATTAAAAATGCCACCATTTATCCCTGATGCTGGAGTCGACATAAGCATCCATATGCCGCCATTAATGCTTTGGTAGAGTAACGGTTGGTTGCTGATAGCATCCAGACCTACAGCCGTGCATGTCGATGTGCTACCACTATAGCTGCAACTCGTGGAATTGAAATAGCCGCTGTCGGTTGTTGTAGTAGTGACAAGGTTCCATGAGTCGCCACTGTTGGTGCTAGAAGTTAAAAAAGGGATTTGATTTAAAGAGCCAACAGCAGTGCATAGTGCATTGCTGCCACTGTAGGTGCAGCTCGTGGAATTGAAAGCGCCACCGCCTGCTGTGGTGACTATAGATACCCATGAACCGCCATTAATGCTTTGGTAGAGCAACGATGGGTTGCTCTTTATCACCCCTCCCCTCACACTCCCTGCAGCGGTGCAGATGGATGTCCCGCCACTGAAACTGCAGCTCGTGGAATTGAAAGTACCCCCACCTGGAATCGATATAAGGGTCCATGAGCCACCATTCATGCTTTGGTAAAGTAGCGGCCAGTTGTTCGTAGTATCTACCCCCACAGCGGTGCATAGCGAATTACTGCCACTGTAGGCACAGCTCGTAGAACTGAAAGAGCCTGCGTCTGTTGTAGTAACTATAGAGTTCCAGGTGTCACCATCCATGCTTTGATAGAGCAGTGGTTGGTTGCTCGTACTATCCACCCCCGCAGCGGTGCATATAAAATTACTGCCACTGTAGGCGCAGCTCGTGGAACTGAAAGAGCCTACGTCTGTTGTAGTAACTATAGAGCTCCATGTGCCACCATTGATACTTCGGTAGAGCAGCGGTTGGCCGTACGCCCCACCCCCCTTAATAGTCATCTTACCCTGCGTACTCTGTGTATCCACCCCCACAGCGGTGCATATCGAATTACTGCCACTCAAACTGCAGCTGGTGGAATTAAACGAACCACCTGTGCTCCCTGCTGGCACAGGGGTTGGCATAAGAGTCCATGGGCCACCATTTGTACTTTGGTAGAGTAGTGGTTGGCCCGCCCTCGCAGGTGCTTGCCCCACAGCGGTGCATATAAAATTACTGCCACTGGAGCTACAACTGGTGGCATTGAAAGTGCCGCTCACTGGGATCGATATCAGAGTCCATGAGCCGCCATTAAGGCTTTGGTAAAGTAGCGGTTGGCCACTCGTATAATCCACCCCCGCGGCGGTGCATATTGAATTACCGCCACTGGCGCTGCAGCTGGTGGAATTGAAAGTGCCACCACTTGCGCCTGATACTGGGGTCGACATAAGCGTCCATGGGCCGCCATTAATGCTTTGGTAAAGTAGCGGTAGGTAACTGGTATTATCCACCCCCGCGGCGGTACATATTGAATTACTGCCACTGGAGGTACAACTCGTGGAGTTGAACGTATAGTCACCAACATTGCTTGCATCAGCAATATTCCAGGTTTGCGCGCCATTATTACCAACAAACAAAGGCAAGGGCGTGTAATATTGCCCAGCAGCAACAAGTAACGGGGTCGATGGTGTCGGTGGGGATGGGGATGGGGATGGTGGTACCTTTTTTACGTTTAAAGGCACAGCAGCAATTGCGCAACTTGAGCCATTGCAAATAATGAAACTTGATTGCACAGGGCTCGTTATATCCAGTTGAAGTATGCAAGCCTGATGCCCTGCTAGCGTAATCGGGTTGGTGCAAAAGGTGCTATTACTGGTATTTTGTGTCACAACAGCAGGCAGTCCTTGAATAAAATACCCACTTCGGGTTGAGCTGGTGTTGTTGGTTATCAAGTAATAAGCAGACACAGTTTGACCGGTGCTAATGGTACTTGGAAAGGGGTAGTTCGCCGCGGGCGTAATGGTAAAAGTAGTGGCTGCAGCAGCTGTAGCGGCTGTAGCGGCTGTTAAAATAAATACCCTTATAAAAAAAACAACCGAGCGCTTTACTTCACTTACGAACAATCTGAAATTGATTTTTTGGAATACAGTCTGTTTTTGATTCATAATTATTAATCCTTTAAAACCACGTTTTTCCTTAAACATCAACCATAATAAGCAAATTGCAAACTATAAGGCAACAAAATGCTTGGGATCGCGTCCGAAATAATGACCTCGTTCATCGTTACAGCCAGAGCTCGTCATTGTGAGTGGATAATCAGGTTTTACTAAACGTAATAAGCCAGCTGCGTAGAGTACGTAGCCTTGATGCAGCGCAGCGTAATCAAGGTTTTAACCATTTAAATGGAGCATGGAAACCTTGATTACGCTGCGCTGCATCCATATCGTTCCCCACAAGTTACCTCATGAAAAACAGTTATTAATTTACACACTGCGCTAAAAAAGTGCGTCATTGCGAGGCCACGAAGCAACCCAGCGGCCCGTCACTCCGAACTCACTGGATTGCTTCGTAGCCTCGCAATGACGAGCTCTATTAGTTCATTGCGTTTTTCAGTTTTGTGCTGACTTATGGCTGCATCAAGGCTACGTGTTCAACCTAAAACCCAAGCTGGGTTTGAAGTTGGTTATACTGCACGCGGTATGCACGGAAGACACTGATATAACATTCTTGTTTTATCCATGTAAGTCCCTTTATAAATTGGTTTACATCGGCTGCGTATGGCGGTAGAAATTTGCTCCATGTGCTGCGGCTCAGCAACCAGATAATTTTTTAAATGCGTAGAAAAAGCCTTACACAACACGTTTTCATCCATAGTCATAATGGCTCTGCCTTCTGAATAAAATTGTGCGGAATAATCCAACGCGGTCGCCCAATAAAGAAGAGGACTTCCATGCGCAGGATGTTGCTGCATCCACGCTGCCACTATGTATTTATGCGTTTTAGAAACCAGCTCTGGTTTTATTTTAAGACCTATCGTTATCAACAAAAAAACAACGCCGACTATTAAAGACCATAAAAAGATCAAACGAACGCTTTTTAAAGGTTGCTTGGAACGCCCCCAGGCTTGCGTAAAAAATAAAGCGCAGGCTGGTACTGAAGGAAAAACATAGGTATAGATAATATTACTGGCAAACGTAAAAAAGCACAGAGGAACAACTGCAAACACAAACAAGTAACTCATCCATCCATCACTGTCACGAAACAAGGCAGGCACTTTTTTCCAATATTTCACCAGCCAAAAACCACCTAAAAAATTCCAAGGGTACATACCTAATAAAGCGTAAATCCAAATCATCCCCCAAGGCTCATCGTGCGCACGGCCGTATTTATCACCAGCCCATCCGGAATGCAAAAATCGATTAAAATGTTCACCAACAATAAAATAACTAAAAAAGCCTGGCGTGCGCATTTCAGCTAAAGCATACCAAGGCAGCGCTATAACTGCCGTGATTAAACTGCCTTTAATCCAAGGCAAGCGCTGCCATAGATTAACCCATTCATTACGTAACAAAACCCAAAAAAAGATCGGCAAGCCTACCAACACAGTAGCTACCGGCCCCTTGGCCAACAACCCAAGGCCTAAGCTTATAAAAAAAACATAAGACCAAGCTTTCTGTTTGTCTACCAGCGCATGCCAAAAAGAAACCATGGAAAGTGTCGTACAAAAGACCAGAGAGGGGTCAGTCATGACCGTCCCTGCATCCAGGAAAAAAAACAAAGTGCCCGCAAGAACCACAATGGTGACGGTTGCAACAACCGAACCACTGTGCTTTTTAGCAAACTGCCAAACAAGCCACAACACACCTATTGATAACAACAAACCCGGTAGACGCACTGCAAAAGCGTTGACACCAAAGCATTTCATCGTAAAAGCAGACAACCAAGTCGACAAAGGCGGCTTTGCCCAAAAGGGCAAACCATGATCCAATTGCAAAGTAACCCAATCCCCTGTTACCAACATTTGACGCGCAATTTCAGCATAACGCGCCTCACTGGAATCATAAATAGGTATAAAACACATGGCTATCATGCGACACAAAAGAAGAAAAATTAATACGAAAAACGCATTAATGAAGAGTTTTTGTTTGCACTGCTCTTCATTTTTTATATCCAACATCATCAAGCTAAATCCTCAGAGTCCCTACTTCACAAGGAGGTGATTGTACTGAAAGTTCTTGACAAATTCTATCATTAGTAATTTTGACGCCATCATGAATTTCATCGAGTTACAGCACTTAAGGCAAATCCGCTTACTCCAAAGCAAGGAATATTTTATGATGGGGAAGCATGTCTTTTTTACCCCAGATGCGTAATTTAACCCCTAATTGCCCCATACTTTTTTATGCTCTGCATACTCTATAAAATCAACAGCTAATTCCTTAACTTAACGGCGATAGCATCTGACATGACCATCAAACCTTACAAACTGCGCAATTCTTGTTTCCAGTAATTAATTTATGTGCTACGATGTGCAACCATTCTAGATAATGGAATTAACACATGAAGAGTCAAATTTTAAACAATGAAGAATCTGAAGAATCAAGACATTTAGAAAATTTTAATGTCTCGGATTTTCTGCAAATGAAATTTGATTCACTGGATGAAAAGGCCGATGCTTTTTCTTACAACTTTCAAGAGTCATGTATCAAAACAGGATTTCTCATGCGAGAAATTTGCGGCAATATCGGCAAAAATACGCTTGTACGCAATCCACGCACCGGTAAAGAAGAAACATTACTAATGCTTGGATCTAATAACTATTTGGACTTGGCCCAAGAACCATACATTATTAATAAGGCCATTGCCGCAGTTAAACATTTTGGTATCGGGTGCGGCGGCCCGCAACTTTTAAATGGCAATACCTCCTTACATATTGAACTGCAAAATAAAATTGCTAGTATTAAAGGGGCAGAAGCTGCCATTTTGTTTTCTTCTGGTTACTCAGCGAATGTAGGATGGCCCAGGGCTTTACTGGGAAAAGACGATTGGCTAATTTACGATGTACAAAGTCATGGGTCACTTTATGACAGCATGAAAACCAAGCAGTTTAATTCCATGTTTTTTCCCCATAACGATACCATGGCGCTGCAAAAACGTTTGAAAAAAATTCGCTCAACTCACCCACGCTCAACAATTATTGTTTGTGTGGAAGGCGTTTATTCCATGGATGGAGATATTGCTCCGCTGGGTGATCTCAGAAAAGTTTGCGATGATTACCATGCGCTACTGTGCATTGATGATGCACATGGATCTGGAGTCCTGGGAGACCATGGTCACGGCACTCAAGAACATTTTGGACTAACTGGCAAGATTGACTTATACATGGGAACTTTTTCCAAAGTTTACTGCGTGACGGGTGGTTACGTAGCGGGAAAAAAACATCTCATGGATTTTCTACGAATTAATGCACGCTCCAATCTTTTTTCTGCTAGTTTGCCTCCTTATTCAGTAGCTGCCGTTTTAGCTGCCATTGAATTCATTGAACAAAATCCTCAGCGCGTTAAGATGCTTCACCATAATGCGCGCTACATGGCACAAAAGTTGTGTGATGCAGGGTTTAATGCGTATACAGAATCGGGCATTATTCCCATTTTTATTGAGCAACCACATTCTGTCAAAGAAATTGTTGCTGAATTACACGATGAAGGGGTTTTTATTAATGGCATTGAGTATCCCTCCGTTCCAAAAAATAAACAAAGAATCCGCCTTAGTATGATGGCAACTTTTAAACAACACGAACTTGATTATGCCATTGATAAAATGGTTAAGATGGCTATGCGAAGAGGAATTATTCCTTCTCCTTAACACACAGGATTCTGTTATGCATTTGCCTGCAAACGACATTGTTGATAAAGCAATTATTTTACTTAGCTTGGTTAAAACTGACGCTAAAGAATTAAAAGAGCTCCAAGAAATTTGCCAGAAATCAGATTTCAACTGGGCGCTTTTGTATCAATTGGCCCTGCTTAATGAAACGGTCCCTTTGGTTTTAAGCAATTTATGTACCTACCAGCTACTAAAACTCTGTCCCCTATTCCTAGTCGAACAAATGCACAGTTATGCCAATGATATTGCTAAAACCAATCAGGCAAGAATTGAAACCGGTAAAATTTTGCTTCAAGAGTTTGCCAAAAAAAATATCAAAGTTGTTCTGCTTAAAGGGATTCTATTTGCACAAAGCGTTTATAGAAATCCTTTTTATAAAAAAATGAATGACATTGATATTTTAATTCTCAAGAAAGATGCTAAGCATGCGCTGGAAGTTTTTAAACAACTTAACTATTTTTGTTTGGGCGCCCTCCTAGGCAATTCAGCGGAAGATCAAATGGCATACTCTCACCACTTCCCACCTTTTTTTAGCCCTGATTTACATTGCATGATTGGCACGCACTGGGGCCTAATTTCCATGCATTCTTGTATTCAATTAAACTATGAAGAAATTTGGAAAAGATCCAAGCCACTGAATTTCCACGGCGTTGCATGCTATCATTTGGCCCCTGAAGATAATTTGCTCCATCTTTGTATTCATCTTTCACTTTATAAATCGGGCATTAAAGAAATTGCCGATTTTTATAATCTTACTAAATCTAATAATATAAATTGGGATTTATTTTATAAAAACGTAAAAGAATCTCACAGCGCTCAAAAAGTTTACGAATCCCTTATGATTGTCCAGACATTTTATCCGATCAGCGCCATGGCCAACTTTTTAGAAAAATTAAAACATGAATTCCCTATTACGGTGTCAAAAGAACTTTCCAATAAAATTTCTTCCCGCTCTTTTTTATTAAGATCGCGGACAACTTACATAACTGCTATTGAAAAAGAGTTTATCCAATTTAAATCCACTGGTATTTTTTCTGAAAAACGTGCCCATGTTTTTAGAATCTGGAAATTACTTTTTTTGCCCCCTGTAGAGCAAATTCAAAAGCTTACTTTTCGCCCAACTTATTCCCCTTTTTTACGCTTATTAGCCCCGCTGCAAATAAGTAGGCATTTTTGTGCGGAGCTAGGAGCAAAAACTTATTTTTTACTGCACTTTTATCTTATTCATTCTTTGATTAAATCAGGAATTCGCCAACTAATGGGAATAAAGAAAAAGGGGTTTCAAGATTTTTGCCATGATTTGGGTCTAAGCGTTGAGCAAATGAATAAATTAAAGGGAAGGTTAGAATGAACCCTTGGTGTAAAATTGATATTAATCTTGATGCAAAATTTCAAAAAATTATTGGCGGCAAAGGGTTGGGTCTATGGAAATTATTAAAGCAAAAACTCCCAATTCCGACAACCTATGTACTGACCACGGATTATTTTCAAACCTATTTATTTGACCGTCAGCAACTGTCTTTTTATCCCAAATTACTTGCGTTAGCGGTTACTTGTGACCGTGAAGCTATTTTGCGTTGTAGTCTTGATTTACGAAATGAAATTGCTAATTTGAACATTATTTTGCCTACAGAACTGGAGCATATTTATTTAGCGAAACAAGATCAACACAAGTGGGCACTTCGTTCTTCCATGAATATTGAAGATGGGTTAAAAAATTCTTATGCCGGGATTTTTGAATCGTTTCTGCATCTAGATTCTTTAGAACAACTTAAAGAAAAAATTAAAGATATTCTGGCGCAAGTTTTTTCCGAAAGGGCAATTTTTTACACTCTAGAAAATGGTATACCCTTGCAGGCGTTACTGCCAGCGCTCTTAATTCAAGAGCAAATACCAGTGGATTGGTCTGGTGTTTACTTTACTTGCAATCCCTTACCCCAAGGCAACTACCAAGAAGGGGTAATTTCATATCAAAGAGGATACGGCGATACTTTAATGAATGGTTCTGAAAGTGGTCACTCAGTGCTTGTTAAGCAAGGAAAAATTCAGCTACCTAAGGAAGCAGCCCAACTTTCAAAACCACTTAAACAACTGGTACGTAGTAGCCTGCAACTGCAAAATGATTTTAATCTGGCCTTAGATCTAGAATGGGGAATAAAAGATCAGCAAATGATTTTTTTTCAAATGCGTCCTATCCCCCAAATTGATTTCAATTATACCAAGCAGCCTATTCGTTGGTCCCGAATGCTAACAGAAGAAAGATATCCTGAAGCAGTATCTCCTTTAGGTTGGTCAATTTTATACAGTGTCTTTCAAGTCAATTTAGATACGCTCAAAAAACGCTTTGGATTGCAAGCGAGTAGCACTAATGAAGTGGCCAAAGTTATCAATGATTATGTTTATGCCAACGATTCTTTTTTCAAATTTCCGGAAAATATTAAAACTAATTACTGGCATCAACTAAAATACATTCCTTCTTTAATGAGAGCGCTCATCCTGTCATGCATGTCGCTTCCTTTACTTTGGATTGGTAATTTCTTCAGCCGCTATAAAATTTCATCTAAACTCTTTTTGCTTATGGGATTATTTTCCAGTTATATTTTTCGTCATGCCGATGACATTATTAAACGCTGGGACCAAAAACTTCCCAAATACATTCAAGACTTCGATGAAGCTTATCAGCATACGATTGATATCCAGGATAAAAAGCAGACTTATAAATATCGCGACCGCTTAGAGAAAATTGCTATTC